>CALPWM020000079.1 GCA_943327275.2 Chitinophaga pinensis | reverse complement strand
TCACGCAGAGGGTTGAACTTCGTGCAATATTACAAGAAGTTGGCATTCATAACAGGTTTATCTAATTTTATGAAAATGAAAAAAGCTATCATCATAGGAGCAACAAGTGGAATCGGCAAATCATTGGCTGAGTTACTATTGCGCGAAGGTTATGAAGTGGGAGTAACTGGCAGACGTGAGGAATTATTTCAATCCATTAAGACCCAAGAGACCTGTCGAATTTTCTTTAAGAAAATGGATGTTCAGGATTTATCAACTTTAGAGCCAATCTGTAATGAATTGGTGAGTCAAATGGGAGGCTTGGATTTATTGATTATTTCAGCAGGAATCGGCGAGGAGAATAAAAATTTAATTTTTGATATTGAGAATAGTGTAATCAATACGAATATTCAGGGATTTACGTGTATGGCTGACTGGGCCGTACGGCATTTTAAAGAACAAGGCTATGGCCATCTCGTCAACATTAGCTCTATTGCCGGAATAAGAGGAAACGGGATTGCCCCGTCATACAATGCGACAAAGGCATATCAAATCAATTATTTGGAGGGATTGAGAATAAATGTAAAGGACTATGGTTCAAGCATTACAATCACGGATGTTCGTCCTGGATTTGTTGATACTCCAATGGCGAAAGGTGAAGGTCTTTTTTGGGTAGCCTCCGTTCAAAAAGCTGCGGAAGAAATATTTGAAGCTATAAAACAAAAGCGAAAGGTTGTTTTTATCACCAAGAGGTGGAGGCTAATCGCCCTCTTATTAAAAGTAATACCCTTTTCAATTCTTAAAAGGGTTTAAATAAAAAGGGTCATACTATTAAAGTATAACCCTTTTATCTTTTTACTGCTCCCCTTACAGACGAAAGATGCAGCTATAATTCGATGATTGAGTATGTAACTATCAGAAAATTTAAGAGTTAAACTTCGTGTAAAATTTGCAGGAGGTAATATTTTGATTTACTTATTCTCCTCCATAATTCTTTTCAATTCTTCCGGTATCTCCAAACTTTTAAGTGGAGGCACATTTGCTCCGCCAGTATTTCCAACTGGAATTTCGCCAACAAAAGATTTAACACCACCCACAAGTAAGCGAGGAATTTGACCAAAGATTTCTCTGATGTCTTTTATTTTGATACCAAAGAGTAACATTTTCCAATGAACCAGCGTATGATGATATGGATAGGGTTGTCCAATAATATGGGCACGTTCAAGATGATACCAACTTGACCTGAAATCGTTCATTGAGAAATAGCTACCAGCAATTTCTAACTCTTTATAAAAAAAGGGGGTTAGCCTATCAGGCATTGTGGTATGTATTTTCATTTATAGTTATTGAAAATTTATGATTAATTACTCCCCAAATTTAAGATTTTTTGATGCCACAATCTGCCATCGTTTCTGTCTGTGTTTGTAAAATTTCTTTGCAAAGGAGGTAATAAATCCGGTCATAATTCCCCCATAAATCGTAATTGAATCTTCATAGTGGATGCTTCCATTACCCAAATCTCTCATCATCACATCGTGATTCCAAACCTTTGCACCTTTGTCCCACTCCTTGGTGGAAATTTTGAAATCACCATCATCAATTTTCTCAATGGACAAATAATGAATGCCGCCAAAAGGTATAAACCCAAAAACACGCATTTTCGCCCCATAAGTTTTTCCAACTTCCCATTGCTTTGGAAAAGGGCCATCCACAGATTTGAATTTTATCATTCCCTTTGCGACAAACTTCAATAAGGCGGGGGATTTTACATTGTACCAAGCAGTATCAATACTTATAGGAATCTCAGAATGGACGGTTAGTTTTTTTGCCTTAACCTTAATACCATTATAATCAATGATGACAGGTTCAACATTAGCAACCGGATTCAATTTTTGGGCATTTACATTCATTACCATTCCTAGAATTCCTAAAAAAACAAGAAGATATTTCATAAATCAACTTCAAGTTATTAAGAAAGTGACATTTTTCCTGAAAACGACAAAAAAGATAAAAGGGTTACACTATACAAGTATAACCCTTTTACATTTATATCTGCTCCCCAGACTGGACTTGAACCAGTGTAAGTTTGACCAACAGATCAGCTTTCAGGAATATTCCTTAAAGTCACTTCAAAAAATTCAATTCTGCTACACACTTTGCTACACACTTTGAAAAATCACCACAAGACTATTTCTACTAAAAAAATAAGGTTCTGAAAATCAGAACCTTATAAGGGTGTAGTCCCGACAGGAATCGAACCTGTATCTAAAGTTTAGGAAACTTCTATTCTATCCATTGAACTACGGGACCAGCCTTCCTGCCATATGCAGGGGCAGCAAAATTACTCAATATATCTTTTTAACAAAGCTTATTTTCATTTTAGTTTTAATTTGAAGCGTAATTTGGTGCGTAAATCGATTTTCAACCCAATTCTAAATGAAATTTAACCAGAAGCTAATATCAACGCTGGTGGTTTTGGCCTTCTGGCTCATGCGCACGTTTGGTCAGCAATACCAGGCGGTGCATGGCTCCAACTATGCCGGTAGCCTCGGTGTAATGAACAATCCCGCTTCGGCCCTTTCCTCACCATTGCCCTGGGACATCACCCTTTTGGGGCTTCAGCTCAAAAACAGCACTAATTTTTTCTATCTCGAAAAATACGACCCCACAGGCAAGAATCCCCAATTGGCGGCCTGGCTTCAGAATGGAGAGTACAAGAGAAGGTTGAATACCCAGTTCAACATGAACCTGCTCAATGCCCGTTTCAGGACATCCAACAGATCGGCGGTTTCATTTGGTATGAATGTCCGGTCAGCCTCTCTTGGTGGTTCATCAACCTATAATTTTATTGATACCATCCTTGAACCCAATACTTTTCTGAAAGTCAACATGAACAACCAGCCCCTTGATGCATTTGTCAGGAGCAGTACCTGGGCAGAAGCTTATGGCAGCCTGGCCTTGAACCTGGCAGACAAGAAGCATTTCATTTGGAATGCCGGGGTTACCATCAAATCCAACATGGGCCTTGCAGGCATTCATGCCTCCATCACAAATGGTCAATTCAAGGAATATGTACGTCCTGTTTATAATTTATACGAGGTGACCACTGCTGACCTGAATTATGGATATTCTGCCAATCTTGATTTTTGGGATCCGGCGGCCAGCACCAATTCCAATCTAAAGCGCTATTTCAACCAATCCAGGCGAGGAGGGTCAATAGACCTGGGCATGGAGTGGATCATCAAAGACCAACAACAGATAGAACTCTTCAACAACAAGAGTCAGTACAATTATACCTGGAAATTGGGCATTTCCCTGCTCGATCTTGGCTATGCAAGCTATGCATATGGTCTTGAATCAGTGAGCACTTCAGGTGTGAAACCCAATATCAATGGTATTGCCCTGGCCAGAAAATTTGACTCTACCATCATCGGGCTTGATGTCTTGAATGATTCTATCCAAACAGCAGTAGCCCAGTTCAATACACTGACAGGAGACTTCAGGATCAGTCATCCCACAAGGCTGGTGTTCAATGTGGACAGGCAAATTACAGACCTGATCTACATCAATGCTGAATTGTCTATCCCTATCCAAGCCCTGCCAGCAGCAACTTACATGCAGACGCGCGACTTTAATCTCTTGACCATAACACCCAGGCGGGAAACCCAAAAATATGGGGTCTATTTGCCTTTGTCTATTACAAGGGAGGGAAGTTTCTGGATTGGTGCGGCCTTTAAAGCAGGGCCTGTTTTGTTTGGATTCCACCGTGTTCCCATTGGCACCAAGACCTCTTATCAAAATGGAGGGGCTTATCTTGCCTACACCATCAGCCCCAGCGAAAAACTCAGGAAACCCAAGGGGAAGATCATCAAATGTCCGAAGTAGCCTAGCTGAGAATGCTCTTGATCACATTACCGTGTACATCTGTCAGGCGGAACCTCCTTCCCTGAAACTTGTAGACCAGCTGCTCATGGTCAATACCCATGAGGTGCAACATGGTAGCCTGAAAATCATGCACGTGCACAGGATCTTTGATGATGTTGTACCCAAAATCATCTGTCATTCCATGGCTGTAACCCGCTTTAACACCTGCTCCTGCCATCCACATGCTGAAGCATTTGGGATGATGGTCTCGCCCGTATCCATCCCTTGACAGCTTGCCCTGAGAGTAAACAGTTCTCCCAAATTCACCTCCCCAAACAACCAATGTATCTTCCAGCATCCCCCTTCTTTTGAGATCAGTGATGAGTGCTGCTGTTGGCTGGTCAATCTGTGAGCATTGATGGCGAATTCCCTGTGGAAGGCTGCCGTGGTTGTCCCAGCCCTGGTGGTAGAGTTGAACAAAGCGGACATCTTTTTCCAGGAGTTTTCTGGCCAAAATACAATTGGCAGCATAGCTCCCATTCTCCCGGCTATCTGGCCCGTAGAGGTCAAATACCTCTTTTGTTTCGTCACTGGTATCCATCACTTCGGGTACCGAGGTTTGCATCCTGTACGCCATTTCATATTGGGAAATCCTGGCATTGACCTCAGGGTCGCTCCAGGCCTCATTCTGGACCTCATTCAACTGTTGAAGGTAACCAAGCATCTCTTTCCTGTCTGCCCCGTCATAGCCCTCAGGATCCTTCAGGAAGAGCACAGGATCCTTCCCAGACCTGAACTGAACGCCCTGGTGTTCGGAAGGAAGAAAACCATTTCCCCAAAGCCTTGCATAGAGCGGCTGGTCTTTGGAGGCATTTTTGGAAATCAGCACGATGAATGCAGGCAGGTTCTTGTTTTCGGAGCCCAGTCCATAGCTCAGCCATGAACCAATCGAAGGCCTGCCTGGCAGTTGATGTCCTGTCTGAAAAAAAGTAATCGCAGGGTCATGGTTGATCTGTTCTGTATACATTGACCTGATCAGGCAAAGCTCGTCCACCACTTGTGCGGTATAAGGCAGGAGCTCGCTCACCCAGGTACCACTCTTTCCGTGTTGTTTGAAATCATACAAAGAGGGCACCACAGGAAGGGAAGATTGGTTGGCACTCATGCCCGTCAGCCTTTGGCCTTTGCGGATAGAGTCCGGTAGTTCGGTGCCAAAAAGATCACGGAGTTTGGGCTTGTAGTCAAAGGTTTCAAACTGGGAAGGTCCTCCCGCCATGAAAAGAAATACCACCCTTTTTGCTTTTGGGGCGATGGTGGGCAAGGCAGACATGATCCTATCTTCCATCGTTGCACCGACAGTACTCAATGGAGCGATGAGCTGCTGAAGCGCAACTGCACCCATGCCCATGGCGGTCTTGTTCAAAAAATTTCTGCGGTCAATGTTCTGATAAAGCCCCTTCAGGTCTGCTGCACCAAGTCTTTTTTCTGCGTGATGATGGCCCATGGGTTTATCGTTTGGTTATTGAAGCATCAGAATTCATGATGGTGCTGGCCACTACGGCATTCGCTGCAACCAGTGCCTTGTCCACTTGGGCATTGACTTTATAAAGCCCGGCAGACAACCAGCCTTTTGTCTTTTCAGGGTTCATCCTGAACTTGTCCAACTCCTGTTTGTACAAAGCTTTGAGGATATTGAGCTCTTTGGCTGAAGGTGACCTTCCTGTAAGTTTTCGGTATGTTTTTGTGATAGCGATGTCCTGGTCCGATTCCTTGCTCATGGCCTCACCCAATACTTTTGATGTTTCAATATAGGTCGGGTCGTTCAACAGGACCAGGGATTGAAGGGGTGTATTGGTCTTCTGCCTGCGAGACAAACAAGAGCTTCTTTCTGAGGCATCAAAAGTAGCCATGGTTGGGTTGGGTACCGTTCTTTTGGCAATGATGTAAAGACTTCTCCTGTACACGGCATCAGTGCTGTCAGCCACATACGTTGAACTGTTGATCTCCCACAATCCTGCGGGTTGGTATGGTTTGATGCTGGGCCCTCCGATTTTTTTGTTGATCAGCCCGCTGGCTGTCAGCACATTGTCCCGCATCATCTCTGCCGTAAGCCGGTTGGCGGGGCCTCTGGCCAGGAGCCTGTTCTCTGGATCTATTTCTCGCAGTGCAGGAGACGCATAAGAATCCTGCCTGTAAGTAGAAGACATGACCATTAGCTTGACCATTTTTTTCAGGTCCCATCCGGATTCCTGCAGCTCCACTGCAAGCCAGTCCAGCAGGGCAGGATTGCTCGGAAGTTCTCCCTGGTTGCCAAAATCTTCGCTGGTTTTTACGATGCCAATGCCAAAGAATTGCTGCCATAACCTGTTCGCCACAACCCTTGAGGTGAGTGGATGGTTTTCATTGGTCAACCATTTTGCCAATCCCAAACGGTTCTTGGGATATGAAGCAGGGAAGGGGAAGATATCAGCAGGAGTATTGGGGAAGACCTGGGGCCCAGGCTGGTCATATTGTCCGCGATTGAGGATGGTTGTTCTTTTGGGAACAGCCATCTCTTCCATGACCATGATCTGCTTAACCTTTGCGAGTGAATCATTGAGGCCTCTCCGCAATTTTTTCAATTCATCCAGGGATGCTTGCACCGAGGGTGCTACAGCCATGGTATAATAATCTGCCAACAATTCCTTTTCTGTTGTGCTGAGCTGTTCTTTTGTTTTTCCTTTCAACTGGCCCCAACTATTTTTATTGGCCAGTATCCCCAACTCAAAAGGAGTCAAGAGCCTGTTGTAAACGGCCACATCATCAACCCTTCCTCCCTTGAAACCCACGCCACGCCACCATCCGCCGATTTGCAGGCCTGGTTCTTTTTTTCTGTTGAACAGGATATCCTTGTAGAGTTTATCGATGATCACCGTCATGGGCAGCTGATCTCCATTCTGGTGAAGGTTGAATCCGGATGCCTTTGAAGATCCATCATAGGTAAGGCTGAGTTGTATCCATTTTTCACGTGGTACTTCCGTTTCAGATAGTTTGATGATGGCATTGGACGGTGCACTGTGGGCCATCAGTATTTCAAGGCGATTGTTCTTGAGATAGACATGGAAACCCTTGAAATTGTACAAGCGCTCTCCTTCATTTTTATGGAAGATGACCCCTTCTTTCATGTCTTTCGGAATCCAAAGCCACATCCCAATGGTGAAAGGTTCTGCACTGCTGAAAACACCGGTGGGGCTGAGGTCCAGGTATACATCCCCATTGAGTGCAATCACCTGTGCACCCCGTCCGGAGCTGAATACAGGTTTGTCTCCTCCTGCACCCGCTTCATGTTTCATTTCACCTTTCTGTGCGGTATCTATTTTGTTGACCAGGTTGCCGTCCAGTTCAAAAAAAGCATTCAATCCTTTTTGAGGGATGATTTCATTGGCAAGTGTTTGGAAGGATCCGTTGTTGATCCATGTGTTGAAACCTTCAACAGTATTGGCTTTGTGCAGGGATGTTTGCTTTTCTGCTTCAACAATTTTTCCTTTCATGGCAAGGATGATTTGCTCCTGCTGCTCAGTGGGCAACAACAAGGTAGGCGTTGGCAAATCATCATTCCATGCAATTTGTCCTGCTTCAGCCACATTGTTGAAAAAGCTGAACATCTCATAATAATTCTTCTGCGAAACAGGATCGTACTTGTGATCATGGCAACGGGCGCATCCAACAGAAAGGGCCATGAATGCATCACCCATGGTATTGGTGCGGTCCATCACGTATTCGGTCTGGTATTCCAATTCAACGATTCCGCCTTCCATGTTCTGTTGATGGTTCCTGTTGAAAGCAGTAGCAATCAACATCTCACGCGTTGGGTTGGGCAACAGGTCTCCAGCCAATTGCTGGTGGATGAACGTATTGTAAGGCATGTTGATGTTGAAGGCATTGATCACCCAATCCCTGTAGGGAGACATGTCGCGCTGCCGGTCAACAGTATAACCATGGGTATCTGCAAACCTTGCAAGGTCCAGCCATTCGGCGGCCATTCTCTCGCCATAATGCTTTGACTGCAACAAGCGATCCACCTGCTTTTCGTAGGCATTGGGTGAATTGTCTTGGACAAAGGCATCAATTTCTTCCAACGTTGGAGGAAGGCCGGTCAGGTCCATGCTGACCCTGCGCAGGAGCAATTCTTTTGCAGCCTGTTTGGAAGGCTGAAGGTTGTTCTGCAAAACTTGAGCAAAAACAAAATGGTCAATAGGGTTCACGCCGTTCAATGATGCGGGAATGTTGGGAACAGGTTTTTTTGCCGGCTTCACAAAAGCCCAATGGGGTTGGTATACAGCGCCTTCTTCAATCCACTTGATCAGGTAGGCCTTTTCTTTGGCAGATAGGTCAAGGTGAGATTGAGGCGTGGGCATTTTATACTCAGGATCCGCTGATATGATCCTGTGGAATACTTCGCTTTTTGCCAGCTTTCCAGGAGCGATGGCCACCTTTCCGGGGCTCTCAGGCAGCATCGCGTAGGCTGCTGTAGATTGGTCCAAACGCAGGCCAGCTTTTTGTTTGGCCTTGTCTGGGCCATGGCAGGCAAAGCATTTATCCGAGAGGATGGGCTTCACATGCTGGTTATAATCCATTGGTGTGTTGATCTTCCTGTATTCTGCAGCTACGTCTGCGGGCAGCTTTGGTACATCATTTTGCTCCGGTGCAAGAATGAACAGGCTGGGAACCAATGGGATGATATACTTGAGCATCATATCATTTTTTTGTTGAATCAGGTTTTTTGAATGAGAATCCACCTGCTTCGATGGTCAGGTTCGGCAAGGCCTGCTTGAGTTTTGCTATACCTTCTGCTGTAGCATTGGTCTTCCACAAGAACAGCGTTTTGAGGTTCTTGCAGCCAGAAAGTTTTTCCAATCCTTTGTCTGATATGGCAGTACCATAAAGGTTCAATTGTTCCAGGGATTGCATTGATTTGATTTGATCCATCCCTTCATCGGTCACCTTGGTTTTTTCCAGTTGAAGCTGTCGCAGGTTATTGAACTGCCTTATCTTTTGCAGGTCCTGGTCAGTCACCGCCTGGTTGGTAAGTTTTAATTGCACAACCTGTTCTTTCAAAACAATGGCCTGATCCAGCATCTTGCCATTGAAGTTTTTCAGGTTTACAAAATTCAGTGAAAGCCCATTGGATCCTGTTTGAATCGGAGTAACAACCACATTCAATTTTTTGATCACATCAATATTGTTTGGATCAGCAG
>CALPWM020000078.1 GCA_943327275.2 Chitinophaga pinensis | reverse complement strand
TTCGCCCTGATGGAGACGTTGTGCGTCTTTTGAATGGTAAGGCACCCGGTGTTGATATCCTCAACTCCAGCGGTATGTCAGGTTCTGGTACCAACATCATCATCCGTGGTGTAAACACCATTTCTGGTAGCTCTACTCCACTCTTTATTGTGGATGGTGTTCCTTTTGATGCATCTACCAATGCACAAGCCAGCTTCGTTTATGGTAACACAACTTCCAGCCGTTTCTTGGATCTTGATCCCAACAGCATTGAGAACATCAGTGTTTTGAAAGGATTGAGTGCAACCACCCTCTATGGTGAGTTGGGTCGTAATGGTGTGGTATTGGTTACTACAAAAAATAGCTCATCCAGGCGTTCAAACAAGAAAAATGAAGTAACTGTTTCACAATCATTGTTTGCCAACGAGGTTGCCAACCTTCCTGACTACCAGGATACTTGGGGTGGTGGATTTGACAATGGTGTAGGTTTTGCCTTCTTCTCCAACTGGGGTGGAAAATTCAAAACACCCGCAGATTCAGTTGCACATCCTTATGACAGAGCTTCTTCCTCTGCCTTTGGTACTCCCTGGAGGACTGCCTTCCCTGAGTTTGTTGGCAAAAAGATCGCATACGAACCAAACAACTCTGTAAGGGATTTCTTCAATACAGGTATCATCCGCACCACTTCTGTGGGTGTTACAAGTTCTGTAGGTGCTACAGGTACATTCAATGCCAACTATTCTTATATGGATGATGAAGGTTTCACACCTGGTAATCGTTTGATCAAGAATACATTTGGATTGGGTGGTAACGCCAAGTTGTCGAACAAATTCACTGTTGGCGGTACATTCAACTATGCCATCACTGATTTCAAATCTCCTCCCACTTCAACATCATTTGGATCCAACCCAAGTGCATCTTCTGTATTTGGAAACCTGATTTACACTCCTCGTGCGGTAGACCTCTTCAAATTGCCATACGAGAATCCACTGGATAAGTCCTCTACTTATTACAGGGGCGGTAATGATATCCAACACCCCATCTGGACAGTGAAGAACTCCTTCACCGGACAGAAGATCAACAGGATTTTTGGTAACATGTCATTGAAGTATGATATCGCCAAGGACTGGAACGTGCTCTACCGTGTAGGATATGATCAGTATTCTGATTATAATTATTACAATCAGAACAAAGGTGGCGTTGTTGGTGGTGCTGATTTCCAATTGGGAATGCACCGTACCGTTAATGGTTACAATACCATCTGGGATCATTCATTGCTTACCGCTTACCAAACAGACCTCAACAAGGATTTCCGCCTGAACATCGATGCAGGTGTAAACTCTCAAGAGCGTTTGTATGAGCAAAATGGTCAGCGTTCTACCCAGCAGCTTGTTTATGGTCTGTTTGATCATGACAACTTCATCAACCACGATAACTTCAACGAAGGTGGTGGCCGTATTGATTTCAAATCCCGTACACTTTCTTTGGGTGCTTTTGCCCAAGGTTTGTTGAGCTATAAGGAATACGCTTATTTGACAGTAGGTGGAAGGAACAGCTGGTCATCCAACCTGGAGCAGGCCAACCGTTCTATCTTCTATCCCTCTGCGAGTTTGTCCTTCTTGCCAACATCTGCATTTGCAAGTTTGCAGAACAGCCGTATCCTTAACTACCTTAAGTTGAGGGCAGGTTTTTCTACTTCAGCCAACTTTGGTTTCCCTTATAATACAAGGAATATCCTGAACATCAATACCAACGTATTCGTTGACAGGATGAATACTGTATTCAATTCAAACAGCATCGGTAACCGCCTTGCCAATCCTAACCTGAGCCCTGAGCTTCAGCAGGAATTTGAAATCGGTTTTGAAGGCCGTTTGTTGAACAACAGGTTGAATGTTGATTTCACTTACTATAACAGGAACTCCAAAGACCAGATCCTTGACCGTGAACTTGATCCATCTTCAGGTTTCACTGTTACCTCAATCAATGCAGGTTCTGTACGCAACAAGGGTATCGAGTTGCAGTTGACCTACAACATCATCCGCAACAAGAACTGGACTTGGGATTTTACCACCAACTATTTCCAGAACAGGAGCAAGGTTACGCTTCCCAGTGAAGTCAAGCAAATTGTTATCGATGGTTTCACCAACGAAGGACTTTTTGCCATCAATGGTCAACCCCTTGGCGTGATCCAGGCTTCTTATACCAAGAAAGATCCTAAGACAGGTCTTCGTTTGACCGATGGTCTGGGTAGCTATGTATCATCCAATGAAATCGGAATTGTGGGTGACCCAACTCCTGATTTCAAGATGAGTGGAATTTCTACACTGGGTTACAAAGGATTCTCCTTCCGTATGCAGTGGGATTACACACAAGGTGGAGACATGCTTGCCTATACTCCTGGTACGGTTGTGGGCCGTGGCTTGACAAAAGACACAGACTTCGATCGCTTTCTTCCTTTGATTCTTCCTGGTGTTAAGGCAGACGGTACACCTAACGATGTTCAGATCTCAGCGAGCTATGCATACTTTAACGTTCTTTCCGGATTCTTCGGGATGCAAGACCTTATTGTATATGATGCAACACAGATCCGTTTGAGGGAAGCTTCACTTTCCTACGCTGTTCCTGCAGCAAAGTTGAGCAAGACGCCATTCGGATCGCTTTCTGTGACCTTCTCTGGACAGAACCTTTTCTACAATGCACCCAACTTCCCCAAGTATGTGAATTTCGATCCTGAAACTTCATCCCTTGGTGTAAGCAACGTTCGTGGTTTGGAATACCTTTCAGGTCCAACCTCCAGGCGTTATGGTGTGTCAGTTAGGGTATCCTTCTAATCAATTAAATTGATCGACATGAACATGAAAAAAATATTCATCCTCGTACTCTCGGTGAGCCTGTTGGGTTCTTGTACCAAAAAGCTTGATGAGCTTTTGGTGAACCCTAACGGACCTACACCAGAGTCAGCGAACGCTGATCTATACCTGACTCAGCTTCAGCTGAACTTTGCAAGCTTTTTCAATACGGCTTCCAGTTTCGGTATGGAACTTACCCGTCAAACCGTAATGTATGGTCCAACCTATCAGGCGGCATACAGTCCACAATCATTTGATGGCTTGTGGAATACTGCATACACTGGTGTATTCAAGCATGCAAATGCCTTGATTCCAGTGGCTGAAGCAGAGAAAAAATGGATTGCTGCCGGTATGGCAAAAACCATGAAGGCTTACACCCTTATCACCCTGGTTGATATGTTTGGTGATATCCCTTATACTACAGCAAACCTCGGATCAGCAAATACCAATCCTACCATCGATAAGGGTAGTGATGTATATGCTGCTGCCATCGCTTTGTTGGACGCTGCCATTGCAGATTTTGGAAAATCAACTGCTTTTCCTGGTAACCAGGACATGTTTTATGCTGCAGCTGATGCAAATGGTGCTGCAAGGTGGAGAAGGACTGCAAAGCTTCTCAAACTGAGGGCTTTGAACAATTCCCGTCTGGTTGATTCAGGTGCAAAAGGAAAAATTGATGCAATGTTGGCTGATGCTGACATTACAGCAACATTGACTGGTACTGCCAACGACTTTGAATTCAAGTATTCAACGAAACAAGCAAACCCCAACAGCAGACATCCCCGTTACAACGGCAACTATGTAGCTGCTGGTGGACCTGGTGATTACATGGGTGTTTATTTCATGTGGTCTTTGGCTGCAGACAAGGGAACTTTCAACAACCAGGAGGCAAGGAATACTTCTGATCCAAGGACCCGTTATTATTTCTATCGCCAGACCCTCAATGATGCATCAGTATCTTCCAATACACTCTCTTGTTCTACCTTTCCTGTTCCCTCTCATTACACAACTGGAATGCCTTTCTGCCAGTTTGGACTTGGAGGACAAGGTTTCTGGGGACGCAACCACGGAGACAATTCTGGTACTCCTCCAGACAATAACTTTAGGACAACCGTCGGTATTTATCCATTTGGTGGAGACATTGATATTAATCAGGGTACACCAGTTAGTTTGAACAGGGGTGCCCAGGGTGCTGGTATTCAACCCATCTGGCAGTCTGCTTTCACCTATTTCGTAGCTGCTGAAGCGGCGGTTGCTTTGGGTACTGCAGGTAATCCAAGGGCTTTGCTGGAGTCTGGTATAAGGGCTTCCATTGCCAAGGTACTTGGTTTCCCCGCAACTGTGAATGTAGCCGTTGTATCTGGCGCTGTTCCTACAGCTGCAAGGATCGATGCTTATGTTAACCTGGTTTTGGGCCGTTATGACAGGGCCACTACCGCTGCTGCAAGAATGGAAGTTATTCAGCAAGAATACTATATTGCCCTCTGGGGTAATGGCGTTGATGCTTTCAATAATTACCGCAGAACAGGAAGGCCAGGAAATATGTCATTTACCGTTGCACCGGCTGGTGGTAACATGATCCGCTCCCATTACTATCCTTCTGTATTGGTTAACTTGAACACGAATATTACCCAAAAGACCATAGACAAGCAAGTGTTCTGGGACAATAACCCTGCTGGCTTCATCAAATAAAATCAAGAGAACATGAAAAAAATCATATCATCATTGTTTTACACCGCCCTGGTTGCTATAGCCATGAGCTCGTGCCAAAAAGGTGAAGTTATTCAGGATGTTAATTCCCTCAGCATCGGTTCTTATGTAACCCTTGTTACTGCAGGAAACAACATCATTGATGCAACCAACCTTGCAGGAAGTAAAGCTTCTGTTTCTGTTAAAGAATATGGTTCTGCGCAGGAAAAGCTAGTCGTATATGTTACGAAGGCCCCTCAAACAAACGATAGAACTAAATGGAAAAAGATTAAAGAGTATACCAATAATGGGGGTACTTATAATCTAGAAGTTTCTGGTCAGGAGATTGCCACTGCACTTGGGGCATCGCCTTCACCTGGTGAGACATACGTAATTTATAATCAAGTTATAACCAAGGATGGCAGATCATTCGACGTTGCAAATACACTACCTGATCTGGCAACTGTATCCCAATACAATCTAAGGTTGACTTGGAATGCAGTTGTAGTTTGTCCTTTTGTACCGACCCAAGCAACAGGAACTTATCTAATAACCAAAGATCCATGGGATGGTGCATATGGTTCTTTGGGCGCTCCTGTTTCAATTGTCGCTACAGCGGGTAGAGCAGTCGCAACCTTTTTATTCCCTGTTGCGGAAAATCCAGGTAAAAATCCTGTTACTATAACAGTAAATCCAAGTACGGGTGCTGCTACAGTAGCAAGGCAGACGTATGGTAGTTATGGTGGATCATATGATAATATGACATGTGAAGGAACTGGTTTTTACTTTTCATGCACAGGTCTTGTTGATCTTAATCTGCTTCATAAGTTTGCAAATGGATCTAATGAGGGTACTTATGCAATCTCACTTAAAAAACGATAATTGATAGTTTTTTAGTCTTGTTTAAAGCCGCTCAGCAATGGGCGGCTTTCTTATTTAGTGTCGGTAGCATAGTCGGATCTTCCAAACCAATACGGTTAGACTAAGGCTTTAACAATAAATGTGTAAGGACTTTAAAGGGGGAAAGGATGCTGGGAGCGTTAGAGTCTTATTTCTTCTTCGTGGTTATCGAAAAAGTGAAACTCAGTCAGGTGATAGGTTGAATCTTCCCTGATGTCCAGCTTCATCTTGTATTTCCATGCCCATTTGCGGCGCTTGGAGATGATGCCTTTGGTGAGATAGGCGTAGAGGATAGGATGTACGGCAACAGTAAGTGATTTGTGCTTCTGTTCGCTGAGGTAACTGATGTTCTTTTCTATTTCATCCTCGAGTACGAGGGTAGAGGAAATTTTGCCGGTTCCCTGGCAAGACGGACATTGTTCCTGGGTATTGATGTTCATCTCTGGTTTCATGCGTTGACGGGTCAACTGCATGAGTCCGAATTTTGAAATCGCCAATACCGCGTGCTTTGCCCTGTCAATCTTCATGAAGTTCTCCATGGCTTCATTGAGCTTCTTCTTGTTTTCAGGGAGCTTCATGTCGATGAAGTCGACCACAATGATGCCTCCGATATCGCGTAGCCTCAATTGCCTTGCAATCTCTTCTGCAGCCTCCATATTGGTCTGAAGGGCATTCTCTTCCTGGTTGTTGCTGACGCTCTTGTAACCACTATTGACATCAATCACATGCAATGCCTCAGTATGCTCGATAATCAGGTAAGCTCCGGAAGGAAGGTTGACTGTTTTGCCAAAAGCACCCTTCACTTGTTTGGTGATGCCCGTATGGTCAAAAACAGAAGCTGATCCTGTGTAGAGAGAGACTATTTCTGCCTTGTCTGGCGCTATCTTTTGGATATAGGCCTTTGTATCTGCATAGATCTGCTTATCATTCACCACAATTTTATTAAAATCGGCATTGAGCAAGTCCCTGAGGATGCTTGTTGCCTTGGTCTGTTCACTAAGAATCTTTGCTGGTGCTACTGCTCCGCTAAGGTTTTGCTGGATGGATTTCCATTTGCTGAACAATGCATTGAGGTCTTCATGCAGTTCAGCAGTGTTTTTGCCTTCGGCAGCCGTGCGTACGATTACACCAAAATTTTTCGGTTTGATGGCTTCGATGATTTTTTGAAGCCTTTTTCTTTCTTCTGCTGAATGGATTTTCCTGGAGACGGCAATGATGTCGTTAAAAGGAGTGATGACTACAAATCTTCCAGGAAGCGAAATCTCGCAACTCAGCCTGGGTCCTTTTGCAGCAATGGGTTCCTTGAGGATCTGCACCAAAACATTGGGCTTTTGACCCAATACTTCATTTATTTTGCCAGTCTTTACAATCTCACCCTCAACAGTAAAAGTTGAGAAATCTGGTTGAGAGGCAACTGGCGAATTGATGGAGAGCTGTGTAAACTTGAGCAAGGATTTTGCAAAAGGGCTCAAGTCGGTGTAATGCAAAAAAGCATCTTTTTCAAAACCTACATCAACAAATGCTGCATTGAGCCCGGGGATGAGTTTCTTGACCTTGCCCAAATAAAGGTCACCTACATTAAAACTCGCGTCAGCTTTTTCGTTATGAAGCTCAACGAGTTTCTTGTCTTCCAACAGGGCTATCTGTACACCCTGGGCAGATGAGTTTATGATCAATTCTTTATTCAAGCGAACGCTGAGAATTATAGCAAACAAAGAAAGGGGCATTGCAAAGAAATGATTTCTTCGCAATGCACCATGATTCAATTATGAAGGAGAACGGAAAGGTTTATTTCTTCCCTTTCTTATGACGGTTCTTTCTCAATCTTTTTTTACGTTTGTGCGTTGCTATCTTATGACGTTTTCTTTTTTTACCACAAGGCATGTCTGAGTCAGTTTAGTTGTTAATAATTATTTCAATGTTTTAATCTTTTCTTCAAGGGCTTTCACCAGTTCTGGATTCTTCACATTTTTCAATCCCTTTTCGTACCATTCTACGGCTTCTTTCTTTTTACCAGCCCTTTCATAGAGCTCAGCAAGCAGAAATACAGCTTCTGTATTTTCAGGATCCAGTTCGATTACTTTTTTGAATCGTTCCGCAGCCTTATCTGTTTGTCCTGAAACCATCCCGCCATAACCAAGCATGAACTGCGCAAAGACATTGTTGGGGTCTTTTTCTGCGACTGTTCTGATTTTCATGATGCCTTCCATCGGAGCACCGGATGCACCGAAGAAGAAAGTGCTTCCCTGGCCAATGATGGTAGAGTCGTTGTTCGGGTTGATTTTCAAGGAGCGCAAAAAGAGGTCGTTGGCCTCGTTTGCCATCCAGCTTTTCAATCCGGGGTTTGATATGCCCCTTAGTTCTTCAAGCATTGAATGGGCGGCAAAGTTGAGGTTTTTTTCAGAATTTTCCAACTTAGCCTTTTCGCCCAGGTAATAAATGTAGGGAAGGAAGCTTCTGGCACTGTCTCGCCAGAAGTCGGACAAGGACTGAAAGTTGGCTTTTCTTTGTGTAACCAGGTCGCCTCTGGTCAATGCATCTTCCAAACTGGTGAGGTAAGCCGATTGGCTTGGTGTCAGATCTTTTTTCAATTCACTGATGAATGCATTGATTTCGAATGGTTTAGCTGCTGCTCCAGTGGAACCTTCATTGTCAGAATGTCCTTCATGGTCTGCATGAGGAGCCGCTTCCTTGTGGGATGGCGAAAATTTTCCAAAAATAAATAAACCGAACAGCAGCACTGCCCCAGCAGCAACCACGATCCATTGCTGTTTTTTCAACATTGATCAGAATTTATAACGCAAAGGTAATGCCTTATGCCATGTCATCAGAACCTTCGTCCTTGATGACGGTATCAATTTCAAGTTTTTTAACTTCCTGCATGAATTCTTTAGCTGGCTTGAAGGCAGGAATAAAGTGGGCTGGAATCTGAACAGCTGTATTGCGTTTGATATTTCTACCAATCTTGGCTGCTCTTTTTTTGGTAATGAATGAACCAAACCCACGGATATAGATGTTTTCGCCTTTTGACAAAGTGAATTTGATCTCTTTGAACATCGTCTCAAGGGTTACCAGAACATCTACTTTGGGGATATTGGTTTTTTCAGCAATCTTATTGATCAGGTCGGCTTTTCTCATTATGGTTATTGTTTAAAAGTTTTGGATTTTATTTATTTTACTTTTGGTGTAAATCCTTAAACATTTTATATACCAATTCGAGCCCTAGAATGCCTTGGGCCCTATTAAAATTCCGAATAATTTTTCTATTTTCCAAAAATAAATTGATATAAGTGGTTGAAAAACAACATAAAGTGTGGTTTTCAAGAGCCCTGAAAAACTGGCATTTGGTAAAAAACAACAGAAAAATGCCATGGAAAGGGATAAAAGACCCTTATAAAATATGGCTCAGTGAGGTAATCCTTCAACAGACGAGGGTTGAACAGGGTCTTGCATATTACAACCGGTTCATCGAAACTTATCCTGATGTGCATGCCCTTGCCAAAGCTCCTGAAAATCAGGTGTTTAAGCTATGGGAAGGGCTGGGATATTACAGCCGCTGTAGAAACCTGATCAAGACGGCAAGAACAATTAGTACTGAACATGCGGGCCTTTTTCCTGCCTCTAAAGAAGGGTTGTTGGCCCTCAGTGGTATTGGAAATTATACCGCAGCTGCCATAGGCTCTTTTGCCTTCGGGCTT
>CALPWM020000077.1 GCA_943327275.2 Chitinophaga pinensis | reverse complement strand
TTTTGATAACCAATTGTCCTATAATTATCAAAAAGGAAAAAGCAAGTTGAATGTTACTGCGCTTCAAAGTGCTTACAAGAACACCAATGAGTTCAACGTTATCGCAGTTACCGGTCTTCCTTATGTTTCTTATTGGTATAATTTGGGTAGTACATCAGGCACGCCTGTTATCGGAAGCGGGTTTAACCAAAGAACACTTTCCTCATACATGGGAAGGATCAATTACACCTTCAACGAGAAATACCTCCTGACTTTCACCGGTCGTTCTGATGGCGCATCCCAGTTGGCCCCTGGAAACAAGTGGGCATTTTTCCCATCTGGAGCTTTCGCATGGCGTTTAGGAGATGAAAAATTCTTCAAGAAAATCAAGTCAATTTCTGACCTGAAACTGCGTGTAAGCTATGGCCAGGTGGGTAACTCTGTAGTATCGCCATATTCAACTTCTGCAACGCTTACCGCAGCCAGTAACTATTCGTTCGGGCAAGCAGCCGGAATTGGTTTTGGTCCCAATAATCTTGCGAACCAAGACCTAGGATGGGAGAGAAGCCAGGAGTTGAATCTTGGTTTGAACATAGGTTTGTTCAACAACAGGATCACTGCAGTTGCTGAGGTTTACAACCGTACAACCAAAGACCTGATCATGAGGCAATCCATTCCTACTACCAATGGCTTCAGCTCTGTCATTTCAAACGTGGGTAGGGTTTCGAACAAGGGAATTGAGTTGTTGTTGAACACAGTCAATATTCAAACAAAAGATTTTCAGTGGACAAGCTCTATCAACTTTACAAAAAACATAAACAAACTCGAGGAATTGGCCAATGGTGCCAAGTTTGGCTACAGTGGTAGCAATACCAGTCCTGAATCCATTCTTGCTGTAGGGCACCCATTGAAGAGTTTCTTGTATTTTCAGGCCAATGGCATTTGGCAGTTGAAAGACAGCGCATTGGCCAGAACGTATGGGGCCGTTCCTGGTTCTGTAAGGATTGTTGACCAAAACAAGGATGGTAAGATCAGTGCCGGTGTGCTTGGTCAGGATGACAGGGTTATCCTGGGATCACAATTGCCCAATTTCACCCTTGGATTCACCAACAGGGTCAGCTTTAAAAACTTTGACCTTGCTGTAATGATGTACTACAGAAACGGTACCATGTTTAGGAATGGTTTCATGAGTAACTATGTATCTGATGCTGGTGGTGGTGCCCGTCTTAAATTGAATTATTGGACCAGGAACAACCCATCCAATGAAATGTGGGGTATGGGTGTTGCCAAGAGTTTTTCTGATGCACTTTATTATGAAGACGCAAGTTTCCTGAGGATTGCAGACATTACGATAGGGTACAATCTTTCAAGAGAAAAATTACAAAAATTGGGTGTAGACAGGTTGAGACTTTATGCCCAGATCATCAATCCTGCTTATTTTACCAAATTCAATGGTGGAGATCCTGAATACAATGGTGCTGCTTATCAGGATGATTTTCCATCACTCACTTGCAATTTTGGTTTAAACCTAAGCTTCTAACCCAAGGTCTATCACTTTAAAAAAATGAATTATGAAAATATTTAAACTGTTTCCCAAAGCCACAATGTTTTTTTTGGTGGCAGGAATTTCAATCATGGGTTGTAAAAAATCATTTCTTGATGAATACAACCCAGCCAGCAGGACAACCGACAACATGTACAAGGACCCAGCAGGATATGATGGTTTGATCAACTCTTGTTATCCACTGTTAAGGAATATTACCCAATCAAGAAACCTTACGGTGAAAGGTACAGACATGATGTGTGCCGGTGGATGGAGTGGCATTTTCTTCAACCAGGCCAATCAAATTGGCAATGAGTTGGACCAATATGATATCCGCCTCAATTCTACTACAGGTGCGTTGCAGGGATATTGGGATGATTTGTACAAAGAGATCAACAGGTGCAATGCAGCCATTGACAGGGCTGATGGTGTAGTTGGTCTGGATCCTGTCAAAAAAGCCGGTAGGGTTGGTGAGGCAAAGTTCCTGAGAGCCCTGAGCTATTTCTGGTTGGTTCAACAATGGGGTGATGTTCCTATGCCATTGAAAGAATCGCTTTCTGGTAAATTAGAAGCGCCAAAATCTGCTTCCAAAGATATTTATACCCAGATCATTGCAGATTTGAACAGTGCCATTACAGGATTACCGGTTTCTCAAACCGATCAGGGTCGTGCTACCCAAGGTGCTGCAAAGTTCCTTCTTGCGAAAGTATATTTGACCAGGGGGTGGAACTTCAATAATGCCCTTGGCGGTTCTTCAGCAGATTTTACAAGCGCACTTTCACTGTGTGACGAACTGATTGCTTCAGGGCTTTATCCTCTCGAGCCCAACTGGAATAACCTTTGGCCTATTCATGACAAAAAGGTGACATCAGCGCAGCCATCTATTGCTGCTGGAGTAGCTACAGCCAATGCAAGCAAAGAAGTGATTTTTGCAGTTCAATATGCCAATCCACAATATTATTATGGAGATGGCAACACCAATCCTGCCACAGGCTTGATTGGTAACAACATGCACAGTCAATTTGGTCACGGCCAAAGTGGTGTTGCACAGGCAGGAGGATCAACCATTTTTTATTCAAAATTGCAGGGTGATCGCAATTATCCTACCTGGGCTGCTTACCGTATGTTTGATCCAACGCTGGATAGCCGGTATGAAGGAACTTTTAATACTGTTTCTTATGCCACTGTGGCACAAACCATTAGTTTGAAGAACAATACGTTCTCTCAGAACCTTAACATTACCTATGCTATAGGTGATACAACTGCCATTATTTTGCCTTGGAACAGGCCTTTGCCTGCTGCCAGAGACCGTGGTTTGAATGTCAATGGCGGTACAAAGAAATATGCTGTTGGTCATATCAGTGAAATTGTGGGATATGCTCCTCTGACCCCGACCACGGGGGTAGTTGACAACATGTTTTGGGCCACCCCAATGTTTTGGAAATTTTTCCAGCCAAGTGTTCCATTCCAGGATGGCTGGTCAACCTTAAATGACCCTATTTTCCGTGCTGCAGAGCTTTATCTGATGGCTGCTGAAGCAATCGTTAAAGGTGCTACAGGTGCAAAATTGGGAACTGCAGATGTTTATTATAACAGGGTTTTGGATCGTGCATTGGGCACAGCAAACGCAGGTAGAAATCCAAACAGGGCAGCCAACCCTGAAAAAGGAACAGACCCTATTACCAATGTTGTTTCTTACCGAGCAACCCCTTCAAACATAACCATTGACATGATCATGGATGAATCTGCAAGGGAATTCTTGGGAGAGGGACAGCGCTGGTATGATTTAAAGAGAACCCAAACCTTGATCTCAAGAGGAACAAAATACAACCCATGGATGGGATATGGCTTGTCTGGGACTCCAGCAATCGCTGCCAAACATTATCTGAGGCCCATACCGCAGAGTATGATTGATTTAACCCTTCCAAAAATCGACCAGAATCCTGGATACTAAACGATACATACTGCCTTTTTTGAACATAAAAAACATTGGATTTACATTCAATGTTTTTTATGTTTGTGATAAATAAAATTAATGATTAGCTAAATCGTTTTATCTTAAATTCGTTGTTGACCATTTAATTGAAAAATTGTTTAAAAAATGCCATTATGAGAAAAGGACTTTATTTAGTCACATTCCTAACATTGATCGCAACCATTGCTTTTGCGCAAACACGCAAAATCAGCGGAACTGTTCAGGGTGACAACGGTGCTGTTATCGCCGGTGCAAGCATTACGGTTAAAGGAACAACAAAAGGGACTACTACCAACAACGATGGTAAGTTCTCAATCGATGTTCCGTCTTCAGGGATAGCCGTTCTTGTTATCAATTCCATTGGATTTGGATCACAAGAAGTTACTGTTTCCAGCCAAACCGATCTTTCCATCAAATTGACCTCAGATTCCAAACAACTTGAAGATGTTGTTGTAGTGGGATATGGTTCAGTAAGAAAGAAAGACTTAACTGGTGCCGTGGGGTCACTCGCCCCTCGCGACATTGTCAGGGCCAATCCTGCCAATGCTACCCAGGCCTTACAAGGCCAAGTTACTGGTGTGGTGATTACCAAAACAAGCAACAAGCCCGGTCAAGGATTTGCCATTGACATCCGCGGTCAAAACACCATCACCGGTGCAACTGAACCATTGGTGGTTATTGACGGAGTGATTGGAGCTAGATTGCGTGACATCAACCCACAAGATATTCAATCCATTGACATCTTAAAAGATGCATCGTCCACCGCTATTTATGGTGCCAGGGGTGCCAACGGTGTAATCATTGTTACTTCCAAAAAAGGTCTTGCAGGCAAACCCAAAGTTAGTTTTGATTCCTACCTGGGACAAAAGCAACCAGCACACTTGCCACAATTGCTCAATGCCCAGCAGTTTTTTAAAGCAACTGTCACTGATGCAGTTTTGAATGGCGGAGCTGCCAATACATTAACTGCCAGTGAACTGAACATGGTCAACAGCGGAAAGTCAACAGACTGGGTGAACCTCGTTGCAAAACCAAGTACAGTGGCCAATACAACAGTTGCTGTTACTGGTGGAAATGCAGGAACGACTTACCGTTTTTCAGGTGGTTATATTCAGGAAGATGGTAATGTTGCATCAACTTCATTCAAGAAGTATACGCTTAACGCAGCAGTTGACAGCAGGCTGAACAACTGGTTGCGTGTTGGTATCACAGCTTACATTAACTATAGTTCAAATCCTACAGGTTCACTGGAAATCATTCGTTCTGCCTACAGGGCCAGGCCTACAGGGGTTATTTATTACAAGGATGTTGTCAATCCTAGTGAAGGAAATGACCTGGCCATTGGTCCATGGAACGATCTTTCTGTCTGGATGGGAATCAAGGATAACCAGGTTCCTAATCCTTTGATTGATGCTGATCCCAATATTTATCAAAATACAACTACCATTTCCAACCCCATGGGAAATGCATTCATTGAATTGACTTTGTTGAAAGGACTTACTTTCAAATCGTCCCTTTCAGCTTCAGCTATTGATGAACGCAATGGTGAATTCAGGAACACGCTTTCAAAGTCACAGTTGACCAACCCACCAAGGGCCAATTTCACCCAAAGGAACTGGGGTACTTACACGCTCGATAACCAGTTGTCTTATAATCTCACAAGCGGAAAGCATAAATTGAGCGCAACTGCATTGCAAAGTGCATTCAAGAACAATGCAGAGACCTACCAAATCGCTTCCATCAACCTGCCTTTCGGATCACTTTGGTATAACCTGGGAACAGGAACAACGACTGCAACCAGTGCATTTTCAAGAAATTCTTTGGAGTCTTACATGGGAAGGGTGAATTATACCTTCAATGATAAATATCTTTTTACCCTGACCGGCAGGGCTGATGGTGCTTCACAATTGGCAAGTGAAAACCGTTGGGCATTTTTCCCTTCTGGAGCTTTTGCATGGCAGGCCGGTGATGAAGATTTTATCAAAAACCTGAATATTTTCTCAGACCTTAAGTTCCGTGTGAGTTATGGAGAGGTGGGAAATTCAAACGTTGCCGCATACAGTACACAGGCTGGTTTGTTGACAACATCATACAGCTTCGGTGCTACAGCAGTAACTGCTTTTGCTCCAGCAGCCATTGGAAACAAAGACCTGAAATGGGAGAGAAGCCAGGAACTGAATCTTGGATTGAACATGGGATTCCTGCAAAACAGGATTACAACCACTGTTGAAGTCTATAAAAGAAATACCCGTGACCTGATCCTCAACCAGACACTTCCTACTTCAACAGGTTTCTCTTCTGTGGTAACCAACGTAGGTAAAGTTTCCAATAAAGGTTTGGAAATCATGCTGAATACAAGAAATATTGAGACCAAGTATTTCTCCTGGAGTACCAGCATCAATTTTTCTAAAAATATCAACAGGATCGAAGCACTTGCCAATGGTGTAACTTCTGTTATTGGAAGTGCTCTTTTTGTTGGCAAACCTGTAAGGTCTCATTACGACTACCAATTTGCCGGAATATGGCAAATTCCTGATAGTGCTGCAGCAAGATCTTATGGCCAGTTCCCCGGTTCTGTAAAGGTTACAGATACCAACAAGGATGGAGTGATCTCCAATTCAACGGGTAGGGACGACAGAATGTGGTTGGGTACACAGCTTCCTAATTTCACCATGGGTATGACCAACAGGGTTAGCTATAAAAACCTTGATCTTTCCTTCCTGTTCTATTACCGTAACGGAACCATGTTCAGGAATGGCATGTTGGACGGAACCATGGGTGAATACACTGGTGGCAGATACAATAAAATTTACATGAACTATTGGACCAGGAACAATCCAACCAATGATTTTTATGGTCCTGGTGTTCCACAGCCTTTCCGCGGTGCCAGAAGTTATGAGGACGCCAGTTTTGTGCGGTTGTCTGATGTAACGGTTGGCTATACTGTTCCCAAGAGCATATTGGACAAGAGAAAAATTGAAAGGATGAGGGTGTATATGCAGGTGATCAATCCAAACTTCTGGACCAAGTACAATGGAATGGATCCAGAATACAATTCAAACACCTTTATTGACGATGTACCAAACCTGACTTATGCATTTGGTTTGAACATTGGTTTCTAAATATCAATCCTAAAAAAAATAGTCATGAAAAATAATAATTTGATACGCTATATTTTCTCATTTGTCCTTATTGGATTGGTTGCCGGCGGATGTAAAAAGACATTCCTTGACGAGTTTAATCCAGCCAATCGTACCACTGATAATTTCTATACAACGGCTACTGGGTATGAAAGCCTTGTGAATGCTTGTTATCCATTGTTGAGGGACATCACACAACAAAGGATTCCTACCTTGAATGGTACTGATCTTTTTTCTGCCAATGGTTGGACTGGTACTTTGTTGTTTCCAACCTTGACGACGCAAGCAGGAAGTCCATATGACTCTTATGATATCAGCCTCAATTCATCTCTTGGTGAACTGCAATCACTTTGGGACCTGCTTTACAGGGAAGTCAACAGATGTAATGCTGCTGTTACCCGTGCCGCTGCTGTTACCGGTATGGCGGACTCAGTAAAAAACGTAAGGATAGGGGAAGCAAAATTCCTTCGTTCACTTTCTTACTTCTGGGCCGTACAACAATGGGGTGATATTCCTATGCCACTCACTGAAACAACTTCAGGAAGCCTGGCCGTAAAAAAGACTGCAGCAAAGGATGTGTACACGCAGATCATCACTGATCTGAATGATGCAATCTCAAAATTACCTGTTTCCCAAGTTCCGGGTAGGGTTACAAGAGGTGCAGCACAATTTTTGCTTGCCCGTGTATACCTGACCAGGGGTTGGAATTTCAACAATTCCCTTGGCGGAACAAGTGCAGACTTTACCAGCGCGCTGGTGCTTTGTGATAATTTGATTGCGTCAGGTTTGTATCCATTGGAGGCCAACTGGAACAATCTTTGGCCAATTCACAACAAGAATCCCAAAAGAGAAACTGCTACACCTGCCAGTTCTGTTGCTATAGCCAATGCCAGCAGGGAAGTTATTTTTGCAGTGCAATATGCGAATGGAACTGGTACCGCATTCAATGGTGATGCCAATTTGAGTACCGCTAATGGACTTATTGGGAATGACATGCACAGCAGGTTCAGTGGAGGCCCCAACAATGTAGCACAAGAATCAAGGACAGCTACTTACAACAGGTTTTTGCCTAATCATAATGTTACATGGGGCGCCTACAGGTTGTTTGATCCCCAAATGGATGTTCGTTATGAGGGGACCTTCAACAGTGTAGTGTTTGCAACCATAGCAGGAACCGTTTCTCTGTCTGCGAACAGGCCTTATCCTCAAAATCTGACACTCTCTTATGCTATGAATGATACTACCGCCATTGTATTGCCTTGGAATGTGCCCATGACATCCAACGCACAGCTTGGTGTGAATATTCCTGGTGGAACAAGAAGATATGCAGTCCAGAATGTTGTTGATCTTTTTTGGTTGGGTAAGCTTACCTCTCCAACACAACAGGTCAATGATGCCATGGCATGGGGTGGTCCGATGTTTTGGAAGTTCTGGCAGCCTGGTATCACTTATGGTGATGGATTCTCAACATTCAACGACCCGCTTTTCAGGTCTGCTGAATTGTTTTTGATGGCAGCTGAAGCCATTGTAAAAGGAGCTACCGGAGCCAGATTGGGTACAGCCGATGTGTATTATAACAGAGTTCTCGACAGGGCTTTGGGTACAAATGCAGGCAGATCGCCCAACCGTGCCACCAATCCAGGGAATGTACTAGATCCTTTGACCAATATTACTTCATACCGTGCGACGCCATCTACCATCAATATCGACATGATTTTGGATGAATATGGCCGCGAATTTCTTGGGGAAGGCAATGAACGTTGGTACCAACTGAAGCGTACAGGAAAACTGATTGAGCGTGCTACAAGGTTCAATGGGTGGACCGCTTGGGGCCGTGCTGGGGTTTCTCAAATCGCTGCCAAGCACCTTTTGAGGCCTATTCCACAAGGAATGCTCGACAACTCAAGTCCAAGAATTGAGCAGAATCCTGGATATTAATTTTATTGATTGAATATAAAATGCCAGGTATTCACAAGTGATGAATACCTGGCATTTTTTCTTTGTTTTATTTTTAGCCCTTAACAACCACAATTGCGATGCCCATGTCAATGAAATCTCTCTTATCTTCCGTTTTATTCCTCACAATTTTCAGCAGTCTAAGCCATGCCCAAAAGACTGTCACCAAACCCAGAAAATCAGATTTGGTTGAGGTGATGGTTGATGCAGCCAACTCAAGATTTTTCTATTTCAGTTCTGCAACACGACCTTTTGGAATGGTCAATCTCAGTCCTGACATGAACCTCAAAGGTGTTTGGAACACCGGGTATAAATACAACGAAGATACCATCCGGTGTTTCAGCCATATCCATTGTTGGGAGTTGTCAGGGATACCTGTATTGCCAACAACTGGAAAATTCAAGGGGCATCTAGGGTCGGATGTTTATGGGTCAACCTATTCCCATCAGAATGAGGTTGCAAAGCCAGGCTACCACAAGATAAAATTGAATACCTATGGCGTTACTGCTGAGTTGACCTCTACAACAAGGGTTGGTTTTCATCGGTATACTTTCCCCAAATCTGACTCAAGCTTCATTCAATTTGATTTTACTACTGTGTTGGGCTCATCAGAAACCCAAGAAGCAAAAGTT
>CALPWM020000076.1 GCA_943327275.2 Chitinophaga pinensis | reverse complement strand
GTATTCAGATTTTCTATTTTCAATTTCATGTTCAAAGCTTACATACTGTATCCATGAATACCCATTCTTCAATAACAGTAGACTGGCTAATAATCTGCTTAATCGACCATTGCCATCTTGAAATGGATGAATGCTTAGAAATTCATAAACAAACAAAGCGTCTTTTACCAATGGCAATGTTTCTTCATCATTGTTATACCATTCAACAAGCCGTATCATTGCTTCCTGCGTTTGAGGTCCAGGTTCAGTTGTTTTGAAGATTGTTTGTTTGGTCCCGTCAGGCAAATTTGCTTCAACTGCATTGGTTACTTGTTTGTAATCACCTTTATGCCATGCATCTTTTACACTATGCTTCATCAAGAGATTATGCAAACTCTTGATTTGACTTTCTGTAATGCCAATTGATGCATAATTTTCAGCAATTGTGTCTAAGGTTTCAAAGTAGCCCGCCACTTCTTGCTGGTCTCTTTCTTCAAAAGAAGCCATGTTTATGTTTTCAATTAAAACACTCACTTCGTCATCAGTCATTTTTGAGCCTTCAATTCTTGTAGAAGCTCCAACACTTTTAACCGTTGCAATAGTTTTTAATTGCATTAATGTGCTACCCTCTCTTTTTTCTATACTTGACCAGGACGCATCAAAACGATCGATTTTTGACAATTCAGACATGATTTTCATGTCCAAGTCAAGTTGTAGGTTATTTATTATCAAGCTCATTATATCCGTATTTATCCGTAAATATACGAAAGCATATCCGATAAATTCAAATAATTATATCCGTATTTATCCGCAAATATCCGATTGGATATCCACAAATGGATCCAGAGATTTTTAGATCAGTAGTTTTTCAGCTGACTTCTAGACTGTCTGAAAAATAGAGATCCTTACAATAGGCTTAGATTGAAAACCTGGCAGAGAACATGGCCGGGTTATAGCATTAACCAATGAGTCAGATTTGTATGCAAATTGCTTCGAAACAAAAAAGCAGCTATGAGATTTCTCTTCATAACTGCTTGATTTTCAAGTGGGCCCACCTGGACTTGAACCAGGGACCCTCTGATTATGAGTCAGATGCTCTAACCAGCTGAGCTATAGGCCCGAAGAACATTGCTGTTCTTTTAGGACTGCAAATTTAGGAAATAAATTCAATTCTTCCGACTGAGTGACCAACTGTTAACGCAGGTTGAGTAAATCAAGGAGCCTTATGTGCTCAATTGCCAACTTGAAATCGTCAAACTAGCAGCACAAACCACCAATATTCCCCAAACTAAACTACCTTTGCAGCCTGAATCTTAACCTTTCATTAACCCGTTAGGAGATACTTTTGACCACACAAAATTGATTATGAAGCAGATACTAGGAATGCTGATGCTGATGGTTTCCCTCAGCGCCATTGCACAGGATAAAAAAGCCAAGGTAAAGGTTCAGGAGCCCAAGGCACCCAAGGTTAAGCCTGATTACAGCAAGATGGACCTTTCCAAGCGGGCTTCAGACCATTTCATGCTGCAGTTCGGGATCGCGGGTTGGGGCAACAAAGACGAAAACAATATCACCACCAAGGGCTTCAACAGGAGCTTTAACGGATATTTTCTGTTTGATTTCACTTTCAAATCCAATCCAAAACTCAGTGTAGCAGTAGGACCTGGTATCGGATCAGACAACATTTATTTTGACAAGATGTCTGTGGACCTGAATACGCGGAATGGGGCCACCTTCAGGCGGGACACCATCACCCAATACAAGAAAAATAAGCTGGAAACAGCCTACCTGGAAGCACCGATTGAACTCCGGTATTCAACAAACCCCGAGAACATGAACAAGGGTTGGAAGTTCGCTTTTGGTGCAAAAATTGGAACCCTTGTAAGTTCCAAGGTAAAATCCAAGATTGATCTTGATGCAACCGGCACTGGTGGTTACATCAGCAAGGAAAAAGACAAGCGCTACCTGAATTCCACCCGCTTTGCACTCACGGCAAGGGCTGGTGTAGGAAATCTCAGCTTTTTTGGAACATACACAGTTACCAGTTTCTTCAAAGAAGGACTGGGACCATCAGTAAGGCCTTTCTCATTTGGATTGGCATTAAGCGGACTTTAAAAACATTCATTTTTGCTCGAAAAATCAAGCCTATTCCAACAAGCTGAAAGAGCCATCCTGGTTGGGGTTGGACTAAAGGACCAAAAGGATATTCAGGTCAGGGAATACCTTGAAGAACTGGAATTTCTCGCGTCTACCGCAGGTGCCATTACCGTTAAAACATTTGTACAAAAACTCCAGCACCCAGATTCCAAAACCTATATTGGAAAGGGCAAGCTCGAGGAAATCAGGCAATATGCCGAGGGCAAAGACATCAGCCTGTTGATCTTCGATGATGAACTGAGTGGTGCACAAATCGGCAACATCGAAAAGGCTGTCAACATCAAAACTATCGACCGCAGTGACCTGATTCTTGACATTTTCGCACACCGAGCCAAAACTGCACAGGCCAAGGCACAGGTTGAGCTGGCGCAATACCAATACATTTTGCCCCGCTTGCGCGGGATGTGGAAACACCTTGAGCGCCTTGGTGGCGGTATCGGAACAAGGGGCCCGGGTGAATCTGAAATTGAAACGGACCGTCGGATTGTCCGTGAAAAAATCAACCTCCTCAGAAGAAAATTAGGTGAGATTGAAAAGCAGGCTTTCACCCAAAGAAAAGAGCGGGGAGAATTCATACGCGTTGCCTTGGTAGGCTATACCAATGTAGGCAAGTCAACCTTGATGAACCTCTTGAGCAAAAGCGAAGTGCTGGCTGAAAACAAACTCTTCGCAACGCTGGACACCACCACAAGAAAAATCGTTTACGAAAACACGCCCTTCCTTTTGAGTGATACGGTTGGTTTCATTCGCAAACTCCCCCATCACCTCATTGAAAGTTTCAAGAGCACATTAGATGAGGTGAAAGAAAGTGATATCCTCATGCACGTGGTAGACATCTCGCATCCGCAATACGAAGACCAGATGAAAGTGGTCAATACTACCCTTTCAGAATTGGGTTGTGCAGACAAGCCCATGATCACCATTTTCAACAAAATGGACCTCTATGAGGAAAGGACTTTCGATGAATGGCTGGAACCAGAAGTGAAAGAAAACCTGCTCACCGAATTATATAAGCGTTGGCAAAACGAAACCCGCTCCAGTTGTGTTTTTGTGTCTGCTACGGAGAGAAGGGAAATTGACAAGCTTCGCACAACCATCCTCAACCAGGTCCGCGAAATGTACGCCAAACGCTACCCTTACAAAACAGGATACCAGTCTATCGACTATGGCAACCAAGGAATATAATTGGGAATTTGTTGCCGATTCCGTTGAACAGCTTGGATTCGGAAAATACGATATCGTTCAGGCCGAAATCGGTGAACGCACGATCTGCATCGCCCGCCACAAAGATCAACTCTATGGCTTTCAGTCCAAATGCCCACATGCCGGTGCCAAAATGGTCATGGGTTATATCGATGCCCAGGGCAATGCGGTTTGCCCGCTTCACCGTTTCAAGTTCGCGCTGCGCAATGGATACAATGTTACCGGAGAAGGCTATAACATGAAAACCTATCCCATTGAAATGCGGGAAGATGGCATTTTTGTTGGGTTCTAATTGTTGAAATATCGCGTTATCTAAATTACCATCATGAAAATATTGCTGCTCAGTTTTTCAATGGCCCTTGCACTGTTCAATACTGCTTTTGCACAGGTACCCGTGCTGGAGCCAGTGCTGATTTCAACATCGGCACAACAAAAAAGAATCAGGGAGACGGGCAGAAATATTTCTGTTCTTACCAAGGAAGACATCAAAAACATCCCTGCCAATTCATTGGATGAACTGCTGCGTTTTGTTCCGGGGATTGAAGTGCAACAGCGCGGGCCGCAAGGTTCGCAGAGCGACCTGATCATCAGGGGAGGAACCTTTCAACAAGTGCTGGTGGTGATTGATGGGATGCGGGCCAACGAGCCGTTGACCGGTCATTTCAATGCATACATTCCGATTCACCCAGAAGAGATTGAAAGGATAGAAGTCATCAAAGGTGCTGCTGCAGCCATTTTCGGACCAGACGCTGTTGGTGGTGTCGTCCATGTGATCACCAAGGCCTTCACCCACAACTTCGAAACAAAAAACAAATCAGCCGCCGCATCGCTACAAGGCGGACAATACGGATTGTTCAATGGAAGAATTGCCCTTTCATCCAGCAATAAAAAATCATATGTCTCCGGCGGCCTGCAACAGAACAAGGCGAAGGGCATGCAGATGCGGGGAACCACCGGTTATTTTGATAACGATCTGGCCAACATCAGCTATGCAAGAAAATTGAATGATGCATGGCGACTGATGGTGAGGGCAGCAGCAGACAGGCGCGACTTCAATGCACAGAATTTTTATACCAGCTTTTTGAGCGACACGGCGAGGGAAAAAGTCAGCTCCACCTGGCAGCAACTGGCACTGACCAGAACAAGCGAAAAATCGACCTTCAGCATCCTTGTCAATGCAAGGCAATTGAAAGATGTATACGCCTTCCGCCCTGTTTCCATCCCTAACCAAAACAGCACAAATCTTTTCAATGCAGACCTGCGCCATACGGTTCGGCTCAAGTGGCAACAGGCGAAATTCACCTCAGGGATGCAGGTCTTCAACAAACAGATTACGTCAAACGACAGGGGCAACCACAAACATTTGCATACCGGGATTTATGCCAACCTTCAACACCAACTGCTCAATAAACTCTTTCTGACCGAAGGCATCAGGGCAGACTGGGACCAAAGCTATAAATGGGCATTGATTCCCCAACTCAATCTTGCGTACACCGGCACTCTGGCAACACTCAGAGCAAGCATCAGCAAAGGCATCAGGGATGCTGATTTTACTGAGCGGTACAACAACTTCAACAAGCCCCTGGTTACTGGCGGAAGTATCGGCAATCCCGCACTGGAGGCGGAAAGAAGCCTGAACATGGAAATTGGTGCAGACCTGTTCATGGACAAACCCGTTCAACTGCATGCAACCCTTTTCCAACGCAACCAGGCCTCACTTATTGATTGGGCCACCACTGCATACGCAAACATGCCCATCAGGAACAACCTGGTTCCTACGGGCATTTATGCATTGGCCAGTAATATTGCCAATGTTGATACCAGGGGCGCTGAACTCGATCTTAGTGGTGATCACCATTGGGGGAAGGAAACAAAGATGAGGTGGAACAGCGGAATCACTGTACTCAAATCAACTGGCAAGGGCAATTCCCTGCCATCGTTTTACCTTTCCTCACATGCAAGATTGCTCTGGAATTCCAACATGAGGATATCCAATAAGTTTGGTGCTGTTTCAATGGGAACGGTCTATAAAAAGCGGAACAAACAGACCGCCAATGCAATCAATGCCAGGATCAGTCCAGAGTATTTCACGGTCAACCTCCGCATCGAAAAATACCTGTTCAAGAAAAAAGCAGGATTGATTGTGCAGATCGATAACCTGACCGATGTGGCCTATTCAGACCTGCTTGGATCAATCATGCCCGGGAGGTGGATGCAATTCGGATGCTGGATGAACTTGAATAAATAAATCAAGATGAACAAAGCCACGACTGTTGAAGAATACATCAGTAATATTCCTGATGAAAAAAGGGAGGGGTTTTTAGCCTTAAGGGAAATCATCCTGAAAAATGCTCCAACGGCAACAGAGGGTATTAGCTATGGCATGCCGGCTTATAAACTCAATGGGATGCTCATTTATATTGCCTGCCATGAAAAGCATTATGGCATTTATCCTATGGCTGCAACCATTGTGAAATTTGCGGATGAACTAAAGGGGTATACCACATCGAAAGGAACGATTCAAATTCCTCACGGTGCAAAAATTCCAAAACAATTGATTGCTTCGATTGTGAAGTTCAGGGTGGCTGAAAATGCTAAAAAGGCGGTATCAAAAAAAGCAGCCAAGACTAAATAATCACTGGGGTTTTCTGATTTCATAAACAAAATTCCACCGGGAGGCTTCCCCAAAATAAGCGACCTCCTCCTCTCCTATTTTGACGGCTCCCAGTTTCTCCATGGCTTTTTGAGAACGGATGTTGGAAGCCCCTACATGGAAGATTACGGCATCAACAAAGGTGAACGCATGCCCAAGCATTAAACGCTTTACCTGTTGATTGAAGGGCTTACCCCAGCATGAACGGGCAAAAAATGTATAGCCAATTTTGATCCGACGATGGTCCGGCTCATGGTCATAAAACCTGGAGGATCCAATGGCCGCACCCGATGTGAGGTCGCGGATCAGGAAAGCTCCTTTTGATTCAATGGCACCGGTAAAATAATTCGAGAAAACAGGACGTCGGTACCGGTCAGGATTGGGATGCTGCTCCCAAATCAATGGGTCTGATGCCACAGCATATAACTCCTCGAAATGAGATTCAAGAAGGGGAATCAGCTGAACCAGGTCATTCTGGAGATGGGTTGGCTGGAGGTCTGGGGGCATAAACGACATAATAGAGCAAAATAAGGCTATAACCTCGTTATAAACGTGTATTTATACAGGGCTACTTAGGACTTTCTGATTTTTTTACACCGCAACGCTATTTTTTGTTTTTGAAAAACAGGAAAATCCCTATTTTTGCAACCCCATTAGGGAAACTCCTCAGTAGCTCAGTTGGTTAGAGCATCTGACTGTTAATCAGAGGGTCACTGGTTCAAGTCCAGTCTGAGGAGCAGATATAAAGATAAAAGGGTTATACTTGTATAGTATAACCCTTTTTATATTGTATGAAAAAGCCTATTCTATTTATTTTAACTATTTTAATTATTGGGTCGCGTTCATTTGGACAAACTAAGTCTCCACAAGAATTTGGTTTTAGACACATAATATTAAAGTATAAAACGGACAACGTTGACGTTTTAATCAAATCAAAAAAAGGGGAAGAAAATATATCGAAACCGCTATTCTTTTTTTGTCAAGGAAGCCTGCCTCTACCATTAATCAAATATCACGAAAAAGATATTTATGGTGTTTTCCCTTTTAATCCTGACATCCTTTCCGTAAAATATCACTTAGTTATTGTGAGTAAACCATATATACCTGTGATAGCGGACTACACGACGCTTTCGTCCAGTTTTAATTATATCGATAGTTCGGGGAAATTCCCAAAAGGATATTCTGACAGAAATCTTTTAAGCTATTACGTTCCGAGAAATATCGAAGTACTAAAATATTTGCAAAAACAAAAATGGGTAACAACAACTCAACTTGTTGTTGCGGGACATTCGGAAGGCAGCACTGTTGCTGCAAAAATGGCGTCAGACTACAATAAAATCACTCATTTAATTTATGCTGGTGGAAATCCATTTGGAAGAATAATGACTATGATTGGGCAAAGCAGAGAAAGTGAAACCAACACAGACAGTACAAGATTTGGCGAAGATGAAATAAAGTATTGGGAATCAGTCGTAAAAGACAGAAACAATATGGATGGTTCAAAAGGAGACACACACAGAGCAACATTTGAATTCTCTCAACCACCAATAAAGTATTTAGAAAAACTAAAAGTTCCTGTTTTAGTGTCTTATGGAACAAAAGATTGGAGTGCCCCCTTTAACGACTATATGCGTGTGGACTTTATCCGCCAAGGGAAAAACCACTTCACATTCCAACCTTATGTTGGTACGGAACATAATTTTTTCCCATTGACAAAGGATAATAAACCGAATTACGACATATTCAATTGGGACAAAGTAGCAAACGATTGGCAGAATTGGTTGAATGACAAATAGACTTCCTGCAATTTGATACGAAGTTCAACCCTTTAATTTCCTAATAGTCACATACTCAATCATCGCATTATAGCTGCATCTTTCGTTTGTAAAGGGAGCAAGAGTACACAAGGCGACAGAAATGTCGCCTTTTTTGTTGTCTATCAGTGGGTTAGGGTAGTTGCATCTTTTCTAATTATGACAAGTGCAACAAGTAAATTAGGTACCCAACAAAGCCATGCAAGGTATGGGTAAAACACTTCAAAGGGAGTTCCACTAGCGAAACCTATTCCTAATCCAGTACGTAAAGTAACTGCAGCAAATGTGAGTGCAAAATTGATAAACATCCAATATTGGTGTGCTTGGATATTTTTATTTTTGATGGAATGATATGCTTTATATCCTGTGGCTAACCAAAGTATTGCTAAGGTGAAAAATCCTGAATGAGAAATCATGCCACCAAATGAATATTGAGACATATATAAACCAGAAAGTCCTCCAACTAATACGCTTATCAGATAGATCTTACCTAGCAATCGATGTACTTGTATCTTATTTAATCTGAACTTTTCATAGAATTGAAAAGGTCCAATTGCTAAGGCGATAAGTGATGCAAAAATATGTAAGTATATACCGATAGGGTGTGCTTGAAAATTACTTTTCATACCTGGGTGGACTGCAACGCCAAGTTCAAGAAAAGAATATACAACTAGCGCGTATAAGGTTACAGATATTGATAAACTTAAAATTAGAAATTTAAATTTTTTGTTCATTAAAATTATTTACATTCCAAAATTAAGATTATTTGCAGCTACAATTTGCCATCTTTTTTGACGGTGTTTGTAAAATAATTTAGCAAAAGATGCAACGAAATCTGTCATAAACCCAGCGTAAATTATAATAGAGTCTTCATAATTTATCTTACCATTACCCAAATCTCTCAATGAAATAGTATGATTCCAGACTTTTGCGCCATTATCCCATTCTTTGGTGGATAAAATATAATTTTTATCATCTGCTTGCTCTACAAAGAGATAATGTATTCCTCCAAAAGGTATAAATCCGAATACACGTGTCATAAATCTGTAGGTTTGTCCAACTTCCCATTGTTTTGGAAACTCTCCATCCATGGGCTTAAAATTGATCATACCCTTTGATACAAACTCCAATAGGGCGGGTGTTTTTACATTATTCCAAGCTCTATTTAAATCAATACGAAGCTCTGTATTGACAGATACCCTTTTGGCCTTAACCTTACTGCCATTGTAATCAATGATCAAAGATTCAACTTTAGAAGTTGTCTTCATAATTAGTCTTTTTTCATACTTCAAAAGTACATAGATGCCGTTTATTTTACAGCTCATATTTGTATTTTTAGCTTAGACATATCTAAATGACGTCTAAATGACGCCTATATGTCAATTGATTATTCATTTACACGTATCATATTTGCAAATGGAATTTGGCGCAAGATTAAAAGAGATTAGAACAAGTTTGAATTGCTCTCAAAAAGAACTTTCAGAACAGACAGGATTAACCCTCAGAACAATTCAAAGAATTGAGAATAATG
>CALPWM020000075.1 GCA_943327275.2 Chitinophaga pinensis | reverse complement strand
GATGTCTTTCTTGCTGCTGTTCCCAGAAAAACCTGCACTATAATTGGCAATAGAAGGCCTGAGCATGGCTACCTTTCCTGCCATGGCTTTTCCCAGATCTGTTGGACTGAATGCACCCACGCCCATGCTGGAGACCATCGTAACGGCATTTTCTGCACTGTACTTGTCTTTCAACGGATAGTTGGATAACCCGCCATACCTGCTGGCGGAAAACAGGATCTGATCGTTTTTGAAATCAGTAACCTTGAGCGAAACCTTTACGCCATTGGACAATACCAGTTCGGTGGTACCCAGTGCAACGTTTTTCTTTGCAGTCAATACTTTTCCTGCCTGGGGCATTGTTTTAAGCAGTGCAGTGGCAATGGTTTTTTCCTCGTATGGTTTGATGGAACCGTCTGCGGCTTTTGCATCCAACATGGCCACAATGGCTCCTGTAGTGGGAAGCTTGGATCCTGCATCGGGGCCCATCACATAGGTAAACCTGTTTTTTTCGTTCTTGAACAATTCAGTGATGGCATTGACCTCGGCCAGCTTGATGGTAGGAAGCAATTGCTTGATCATCTCAAATTCTGCATCTATGCCGGGAACAGACTCATTGTCGGTAAAATGCCTGATGTATTCATCTGCGAACTGCGCAGATTCGGTTTTATCGCGGTTGTTCCAGCTGCGCTCATAGGAGCTGATGATGTTCTTTTTGATACGCTCGAGTTCCGGCTCGGTAAAACCATAACGCTTGACCCTTTCAAGTTCGGTCAGGGCAGCATCGATGCCCTTCTGAACATCATTTGACCCTGTACTTCCCTGTATGCTAAAGGATTGGTAGTTTTTGGCCAATCCACCAAATCCTGCATAGGCATATGCAAAAGGAGGGTTTTCTTTTTGGGTCAATTCTTGAAAGCGATTGCCCAAAATGGAGGTATAAAGGCTGTTCAACAAATCCTTTCTGTATTCGGCAATGGTCTGTGGCTTTTTATATGGAACAGCGGGATAATTGATAGAAAACTCATATCCAGTGGCTTCCTTGTCGGTCACAACCATTGCCTTGTTTTCCCTGTATGCAGGAACCGAGGCATAATCCCTTTTCCGCCCTGCAGTTGACTTCAAGCCCGCAAAATGCTTGTTGATGTATTTCATGGCTGCATCCTTGGAAATATCTCCTACCACCACAACGGCCATCAGGTCTGGCCTGTACCATTCCTTGTAGAAACGCCTGATGGCATCAGGATTAAAGGTTTTGATGATGCTGTCTACACCGATAGGAAGGCGACTTGCATATTTGGAGCCCTTTAAATACTCAGGGTAAACCTTTTTGAACATGCGTTCCTCTCCACTTTTTCCAAGCCTGCTCTCTTCCAGGATGATAGCCCGCTCGCTGTTGATGTCTTCATCGAGATAAGTTACCTGGTGTGCCCAGTCTTCCAATATCTGGAAACCTTTGTCGAGGTTTGAGGGCTGGTCGGTAGGAATGGGCAGGATATAAACGGTTTCATCAAAGCTGGTATAGGCATTCAGGTCGTTTCCGAATTCAACACCTATGCTTTGCAGATAGGAAACGATATCATTTTTTTTGAAATTTTTGGTGCCATTGAATGCCATGTGCTCTGCCATGTGCGCCAAACCCTGCTGATCATCATCCTCCATGATGGAACCTACTTTGATAATGAGGCGCAGTTCCACTTTCTTCTCTGGCTTTTTGTTCTCCCTTATATAATAGGTAAGGCCGTTATCAAGTTTGCCGGTAGTTACTTTGGCATCAAAAGGAAGTTTGGCACCAAGCTGCTCTTGGGCGAAAATTGAAAAGGAAAGAAAAAATGCAATGACAAAATTGATGGCAGTAGAATATTTTCTCATGGAATAAAATTGATGATGCAAATATAAGGATCAAATTCAGCATGTTAGGCATCCTCTCTATCAGTTTCTACAGGCCCAAGCTCATACCCGAGAAAATTCAACACCTGATTGACTTTGTCCATCCTGAGCGTCTTTTTCCCTTGCTCCAACTCCCTGATAAAACGCAGTCCAACATGAACGCGCATTGCCAATTCAGTTTGGGAAAGCTTTAATATTTTCCGTTTTTCCTTCACAAATTTACTCGTGTTCATGGTATACCTTTTCGGGTACGATTTTTTGTTTCTTGTTATTTTATACCCCTTCAGGTATAAATATTTTTCAGGATTTGGGGCACTATGTTGACGGCAAATTAAATTATGTGTTTGGTCGATTGTTTTAGCATTTACCACATACCAATTTAGTGTAATGTCACGTTACCTTTGCATGTTCACTGATGTATAAAGATCATGGGCAAAAACAATATTCATCATTTTTTAAAATTTCATTTTTCACTAAGACAGCATTAATTGATTATTTAGCCATTAGTTTTAAACATCCAATCCCTCCTAAAAACAAAATCATGAAAACACTTTCAAAATTTCTGCTGATGATTGTAGCCCTTCTCGGGATTTCAAACACTGCTTCATTTGCTACGAATTACTATGTAGACCCTTCGTCTGCTGCAACGACAGCCAATGGTACATTGGCTTTTCCATGGAAAACAATCGCACAGGTCAACAGTGGAACCACATTGTTGAATCCGGGCGACAGTGTGTTGTTCAAAAGGGGGCAATCATTTTCAGGACGCTTATCCATACCGAGGTCGGGATCAGCTGCGGCACCAATTGTTTACTCCAATTATGGTTCGGGAAATCTGCCGGAATTCAACAATGCGATTACCGATATCATTTACATTTCCAATAAACAATATGTCGTCATTGATGGAATCAAAATCATTGACAACTCCATCAGTACAACAGACCACACTGTCCAAGCCAAGATAAGCTATGCCATTGTCATAGAAAATGCCCCGAACTGCAGCATCAAGAATTGTGACATTTCACTTGTAGGCGTTGGTATTGCAGTAATGGCAGGATCTGATAACACTACCATCACTGGAAACTTCATGCACAACATGCGCATGGTAAGAAATACTCCCACATCTGTCAATCCGGATGACGATTATGGGGCAAACCCCATGGTAATTGGTAGCTCAAACAACAACATATCCAACAACAGGTTTGAGGAATGTTGGGCATTGAGTTATGACTATGGATATGATGGCGGTGCAGTGGAATTGTTTGGCGGAACCATGAACAACAACAAAGTCATGAACAATACTGCCATCAATTGCAATGGCTTCATGGAAATAGGAAGCAGTAACAATGGTATTGCTCAAAACAACATAGTCGCCTATAACAAGATCATCAACTGCGGAATCATTGGTGTATACCAGAATGGATCTACTTTTTCTGTGACAGTCAACAACCTGCAGTACTATAACAACACGGTTGTAGAAACAGTCAAGCAATATTCTCAGCCCGGCGTGATGTTTTGGATGGCTGGAACAGGATCTGCAGGAATGGTAGTCTTGAAGAACAATATCTTCTGGTTGTCTTCTGGAACAAACTTAGCCAGCAGCAAGTTCAATACCGGACAGATGGTTCATACAAACAATATATACCGTATGGCATCGGGCTCATTGGGCATCACACTGAACAGCAGCGAACTATTGAGCACCAATGCAAGCTTGTTCACCAGCATTGCAGGATCACCAGCTGATTGGAATCTTGCGTTACCAAGTACTTCAGCTGCAATTAACTTTGGAACAAACGTAGGTTTGACAAAAGACTTTGCGGGAAATGCGATCAGTGGAAATCCTGACGCAGGAATACTGGAGTATACAAGTGCCGCAGTTCCAACAGTACCAGTTGTTCCATTGGATGCATTGGCATCAGCAGGAACAATCAATTGTAAAGGCAGTACAACTACTGTTTTGGTCTCGGCAACTGGAGGAACCTCTCCTTATACAGGAACTGGTAGCTTTACTGTAGCTGCAGGCAATTACAAATACTTTGTGACAGATGCCAAAGGTTTGAAAGATTCCGTAACAATTGCGGTAGCTGAACCAACAGCGATCGCAGCCTCACTCACATCAGGCACCATTACTGCTTCAGGTGGCAGTACCAGCATCACTGTCACTGCATCTGGTGGAACATCACCCTACACTTATAATATCAACAATGGATTATATCAATCTTCAAACCTGTTTTCTGGTGTGTTGGCAGGAACGTATACTGTAAATACAAAAGACAGCAAAGGTTGTATCGTTGGAAAAACAATTACAGTTGCAGCATACCAGGAACCGGTGGTCACCACCAGTGTAAGATTCACTGCAAGTGTATACCCGAATCCAACAACAAATTTTTTTAAAGTCAGCATCTATCGCTATAAAAATAATTACCCCGTTTACATCAATGTATTCAATACAAACGGAAACCTTATGTACAGTGTGAAAGGTGATGCGTATACCACCTACTCTTTCGGTAACAGTTTCATCTCAGGAACATACTATGTAAAGGTGTCTATCGGTGGTACTACCAAATCGTTCACAGTTCTGAAGCTCTGATCATCCAACAAGTAGCCCTTACCAAGGCCGGCTTTTTAGCCGGCCTTTTTTTATCAATAGGCTTGCTTGTCTCCCGCGAACACTTTGTAAATGGTTAAAAACATTATTTTAATGTCCAACCAAATGCTCCAGTGCTCTAGATACCATAAATCACTGGCCACCCTTTGTTGAATTTGGATTGGATTTGAAATTTCACCCCTCAAACCATTTACCTGTGCCCATCCAGTGATGCCTGGTTTCAACATTTGCCTTATCATATAGTGATCAACAATTTTGGCGTACTCAGAGGTATGCTTGAGCATGTGTGGCCTTGGACCGACCAAGCTCATTTCTCCACGGAAAACATTGAAAAACTGAGGGAATTCATCAATACTTGTTTTGCGCAGAAAAGCCCCCAATCGGGTAACCCTGCTATCATGTTTGGTTGCTTGCTTTGAATCAGATTCGTTGTTGACCCGCATTGTCCTGAACTTATAACAATAGAACGGGTTGTCCGTAAGCCCTGTTCTCAATTGGGTAAAAAAAACAGGGCCGCGTGAATCCAGAAAAATCAAAACTGCGACCAATGGAATTAACCAGGATAAAATAAATATAATCACCAATCCACTGATAAAAACGTCGAAAATTCTTTTCTTCATCCTATTGCCCACATCTTCAAGGGGATCAGCCCTCATGGATAACACAGGAAGATCCTTGATAAAATCAATCACCACATCCCTGTTGACATGACTGGAAAGGCTTGGCACTACTTTAAAACGCATGCATTGTTCTTCTGAATCCCTGATCAACCGATAGATGACATTGTTTTGTTCTGGTGTGATGGTTGAAAATATTTCATGCACATTCAATTGCTTTGCAACATTCACTGCATTTTCGATATTGGCGTAAACAGGATAGGTTGTCAGCTCATTCATGTTTTCCTCATTTTCTACAAAACCCAGGAGTTGTGTGTTCAATCCATCTTCTTCAAGGTATTTTGCTAGCTTTTTGGCAGTATCATTAAAACCGAGGATCAGCACCCGATTGACCATATCATGTTGCAGGGAAAGGTATTTTTTGATGCCCAAATAAAACAATCGATTGGTAGAAATGCCCAAAAAAGCAAACAAAGAAAAATAGATCAACGGCTCCGATAGGTAATTCCGTTTAGCAGCATATATAAGAATAAGGGTGATGATTGATAGCCATAAAAAATAAACCTGTGCTGTTTTTTGAGAAAAAGAATCCAGTGCATTGACTACTTTTTCATCGTAAAGAGAAAATGCTAAACCGAGTGTTATCCAAACAATATTGACAAAGAATGTAAATGAATAGAAAAGATTATTCGTCTGGATTATTTCGTTTGTCAAAAAATACAAATATGTAATCAGCCAAGCTAAATTGAGGATCACAAGATCCATTAAGACTAAAATGGTTCTAAGTGATTTTCTGAATTCGGTGTTCATGGGTTGGTTTTTTCAACAATGTTCAGTGCACAAGAGAAGCAAAGTTTGGAGTTGAATAATGCTGAATCAAAACATCTACGATGCGTTCTGAAGTCTTTCCATCCCACAAATCTGGTATTATTCCTGTTTTCCAGTTTCCAATCACCATTTTATGGATGAGTTTCGAGAGCAAGAAAAGATCATCTCCCACCAATTCATTGGTACCATCCAAAACTGTTTCAGGCCTTTCCGTAGAATCGCGCATGGTAATACAAGGAATATTCAAAACAGTCGCTTCCTCCGTAATTCCACCTGAATCGGTAATAATTCCTTTTGCATTTTTAATCAGGTAAATGAACTCAAGATAAGGCTGGGGCTCCAACAAAATCAATTCCTTGGGATTGAATAGTATCTTATCCAGGACTTTTCTCGTGCGTGGATGTACTGGAAACACAATAGGAAGACTGGATCTGCTGGAGATAATTGCCGAAAGAATTCTTTGCAATTTTATTGGATCATCAACATTGGAAGGCCTGTGAAGGGTTAACAAAAGATAGGCTCCTTTTTCAATTGATGAAACAGCAACATCTAAGGGAGATTTGATCTTATCGATGTTTTGAAGCAGTGTATCAATCATTGTATTCCCAACAAAATGAATTTTATTGGAAGGAATTCCAATGGTTTTTAAATTATCAGATGCGTGCTGTGAAGTGGTAAAAAAATGGTCGCAAACAGAATCCGTCAATATCCTGTTGATTTCTTCCGGCATATGCATGTCACCTGATCTGATACCAGCTTCAACATGCACTACATCAATTTGCATCTTTTTGGCTACAATTGTACAGGCCATGGATGAAGTGACATCGCCAACAACCAATACAAGATCTGGCTTGTGTGCCAGTAATTCAGATTCAAAACCAACCATGATGGAAGCAGTCTGCTGTGCCTGTGACCCGCCGCCAGCACCCAGGTTATGGTCAGGTTCAGGAATATCAAGTTGTTTAAATATATCACTGCTCATCCTTGCATCAAAATGTTGGCCTGTGTGAACGATACGAAAATGAATATTTTTACCTTGGGCCTGGCTTTTTTTAATAGCCTTGATGATGGGGGCAATTTTCATAAAATTAGGCCTTGCTCCTGCTACGATAGTTATCAACATAAAATAGAATTTAAAGATGAATGCCTACGCTGTTTTGTAGTGGTATTTCTTATCGTAATGATTGATCAAAGAAACGGTATGATGAATGTTCTCTTTAGAGGAGGCGCCAAATAGGATTGACTCAACATTTGGAAGGGAACAGACATATTCCAAAGCTTTTTCAGGCGAGGAAGCTCCACCAGAAAAAACCTGCATAGCAATGGCTCTTACCCTACCAGATTTTAATGCCTGTTCATACAACCCTATGCCTCCTGACATCCTAAAGCCCTCGTAATTAATGGAAGAACAAACAATAGGGCGGTATATGCCCTGACTGGCAAGTGTGTCAACAAGCTTGGGCATGTTCATGGTTATGTACCCAGGTTCTGCATTGTACTTCTTTCGTATGTATTCATCAAATGCTTTAAGCAAATCTTTCATACCCAAACCAAGCAATAAATCTGTAACTACATTCTGCAGAAAGATTACCGGGGTAGAAATACCCCGGAACATTTTCAACTCAGCATCAATCATTAACTCCATCATTTTTATGTGGTCTTTAGAAACCAGCGCGTATCCTCCTTTGAAAAGTGATCCGATGAAATTGCCAGGAACATATTGCTTGATTGTACCCATTATGCCGAGTTCTGTTACGGCATTGGCATATTTATGGGCATATGGTAGACATGGATAAATCTGAAAATCACTATACTTTTCTGCATCATTTCTGATCATATTTGCAATGTTCGACATCCTGTCGTGGGTGGTACACATGAAAGTGTTACAGCCCTCGTCGATGGCAATGTCAATGGTTTGCAAAATAGATACATCCTCCTTGAAGCGCATAGATTGTTGCCTCGATTTTTCATCAGAAACATGATTAACCCCGAAAAATTGATTATCTCCAAATAATATTCTGTTCATAATGAGTTTATTTTATGGTTCTTGATTTGTTGAATAACTTTATCTGTTTGGAGCGCAGATTCAAATGTATTGATATCATTGGGTGCCCTTCCTTCAAGAACATTGATGAAGTGATCAATTTGCAAAGAATATTCTTCTCCTCGGAGATAAAATTCAACATGAGGTGATAACGCATTGATATGTCTTACATTCCAACCTTTGGCATAATTTCCAATGGGTTGTGCTTCCTTGAAATATACTTTAAGCTCAGTTGAATCAACGGTCAGTTTCCCTTTTGACCCTAATATGGTGATGCAGGTTGACATTTTCCGAAATGTTTCATCACTCCAATTGACATGTATCGTACCATGTATGCCATTTTTAGTCTCTAACAAACAGGACACTGCATCTTCAACGGATGCGGAATAAAAAGACATCAAATCAGCCCCATGAACAGAAGTAATTGGTGCAATGAGATAATTGATTAAATCAATGAGATGGGCTGCATAATCCATCAAACAACCACCTCCCTCTTCAGGTTTTGAACGCCAGGTTTGCTCTTTTGCTTTGGTAACAACAGGACCATTCATGTTTCCAGAAAACAATTGCAATTTTCCCAAGCTGCCTGAATCAATAATTCTTTTGGCTTCCATGAAGGTTCCTATAAATTTATTGTGGTAGCCTACCTGATTGAAAAGATTCTTTTGTCTGGAAGACTCCATTAATTTTTGACCATTATCTGCATTCAGGCTAAAAGGCTTTTCGACAAATACATTGATACTCCGATCCAATAACTTTTGAACAATGGGCTCGTGGTACTTGGTAGGTACTGATACAAACACTGCATCTGGTTTTTTTTCATTGATCATATCCAGGTAATCTGAGTAGACATCAAATGAAGTATGCCGCTTCAAAACATCTGTTACAATTGTTGAAGTATCAGCAACCCCAATAACTTCTACGTCAGGGTGAGCCCCCAAAATGGCTAGATGTGAAATGCCCATTTTCCCAGCGCCAATTAATCCGATTTTCTTCATGCGATTACTCTTTTGTTGGTGTTAATGATTGTATTGTACAGTACCTCATAGGCCAATTTTCCTTTGCTCATGAGGGTATTTTCATGATTTGCCAAGGGTAACTGCTGTGATAAGGAGATAATGTCTTTAGATGAAATGGTGTTGGCATGTAGCATTAGATCATGTTCGATAAGCAATTTGTCTACTTCAAGCAATTCGCCTTGATAGACAGAAATAGTAGGTATACCAATCATGGCCAACTCTCTTGTCATAGAACCTCCCGCACCAATGAATAAATCACAGTCATTGGCAATATCTTCAAATGAAATGGGCTTTTCCGCAACAGAGATATTCTTGAATGCTTTGCTTAAATAGTGATGGGCCTGTTCTTGTGATCGGGGCAAAATAAAAATGTTAAAATGCGTTGACAACTC
>CALPWM020000074.1 GCA_943327275.2 Chitinophaga pinensis | reverse complement strand
TGGCCGATTCTCTCTCTCAACATGTGCAATACCCATGCACCTTTTTGATAGGTAATCCCAGTGGTAACAGGATCTGTTTCTGCAGAGCGTTCAGCAACTATACTGTAAGTAGAATCCTTTTTTGAAAAGTTGTATACTGATTTACGGGAATTTTTTATTGCTGCTACAAACTCTTCGTGGCCATAGGCATGCTCTTGAAACAACATGCTGAAAAAAGTTGCAAATCCTTCGCTCAGCCAGGCATCATCCCAGGTGCTTTCGGTTACTGCATTTCCAAACCATTGGTGGGCAATTTCATGGATCACTACATTTCTTAGTCTTTTCTCATATTTACCTGTAACCAAGTTTTCTCCATAAAATATGGCAGAGGATGTTTCCATTCCCCCGCCGACACTTGGTGATTGAATGTTGGCTAATTTTTCATAAGCATAAGGCCCGACGTAATCAGTATAAAATTGAAGTACTTGTTTGGTTGGTTCTGCAAAATCGGTAAATCCTTTTTCTCTGTCCCTGGGATATACCCATGTTTGAATGTCCTTTCCATCAAATTTTCCAACATGCTGAACTGCAAATTCAGCAACACCCAACACGAACAACCAGCTGGATACAGGAACAGACTGTTTCCAGTGGGTTAATTTGTTTTCCTTGTCGATTGTTGACTCTTCCAGCAGGAGACCGTTGGAAACCACTTTGTATTTGGAAGGTGCCGTTACCTTGAACTCGCTGGTTGCCTTATCGTATGGGTGATCAATGGCGGGCAACCAGTGGCGTGCGTTGTTTGGCCAGTTTTCGTTGAAAAAACTGCGATCCCCATATTTGGTAGGCCCAATTTTCAATCCTCCCGAAGGCACGCCGTGGTATTGAATGTTAAATGTAATGGTGGAATCTTTCTTTACCGCGCCAGACAACTGAATAAGCAGTGCGTCATTTTTGTGGGTAAAATTGGCCTTGGTATTGTTGTAGCTTACAGCCTCCACAACCATGCCTTTCTGCAGATATTTTCCATTTGTATTGATCAAATCAAGCCTGATTTGTTTAACATCATTTGTTTTGAACAATACAGTAATACTGGCCTTGCCAAATATTTCATCAGTATTGTCCGACAACTTCAATTCAAACAGATAGTGTAAAACATCAATCGAATAATTTCGGGGATAATTGTCTGCACGGCAAAAAATGGCAAGAACAGATAAAATCGTTGTTAGCGCAACATATTTGTATTTCATTATTGTATGGTTATTTTTTTCAAATAATGTCCCTTGGCATCCACTTGTGGTGCACCATTGCTGGTTACGACAATTCCTTCCTTGCCAATCATTGTTCTGGTGGGTTTGTCTGCCGGGCCAATATCAAGTGGCAATGGCATGAAGAAATTATTTAGTGTAATCTGATACTTTTGATACCCAACTTCTTTTACTGAAATATCGAGTACTTCATTGGTATATACGTAGAAATTGAAAAAAGGTTTTAAATCTTGCTTCGATGCCGTGCTGAACAATTCTTCTACATCTTTTGTGGTAACAAAATTGTCATAGGTATATCTGGGATCTGTTGCGAGTTTTTTTAAGGTTGGCAAAAATATTTCATCACCCAGTACATACCTTAAGCTGTGCATGAAAAATGAACCTTTTGCATAAATATCCCTGCCAGCATACGCTTCTTCTTCTGATAGCTCCTCACCACCCACCATCGGTTTTTTGTTTCTGGTATTTCTTTTGTGTCGACTGATGATTTCATCATAGGCTTCCTGACCGCCCAGTTCATAGTGGACCAGCGCCTCAGAATAGGTTGTAATGCCTTCTTGAATCCACATATGCGCCCAGTCTTTGTTGGTGACTTTGTTTGCAAACCACTCGTGTCCATACTCATGGTATAAATTGGCAGAATAGTCATGCACTCCAATTTTTGTAAAATTAAATTTATTTTGAAACGTGATCATTGTTTGGTGTTCCATTCCTGAGTTGGGCACTGCAGCAATGCCAATCTTTTCTTTGGCCCATGGATATTCCCCAAAGTATTTCTCGAGGATTTTGGTATCTCTTGCTTTGAGTTCAATTATTTTAGGTGCAAAACTGCTGTCTTCTTCCAATACATAAAATTGAATAGGAACAACAGTTCCATCGATGGTGGTATAGTCCTCGCTCACGACGGCATATTTTCCAATGTTAAACACTGTACAGTAATTGCTGATGGTATAATTGGTTTTCCAATGGTAGGCTTTCTTGTTTTTCTTTTTCAGTACTTCTTTTAAAAGACCAGGACCCGCAACCACTAAATTTTCTGGAACAGTGATGAACATGTCAACACCTTCGTTGGGTTCGTCGCTGGGATGGTCTTTGCAAGGAAAATAAACCCTTCCCCCTTCTTTCTGGCAATTGATCGCTACCCAATCGTTTCCACTCCTGTCTTTGGTGAAGGTAAAGCCACCTGTCCATGGGGGCCTCACTGCTATTGGAGGTTCTCCGCCATATGATACCCTAACAATATGCCTGCCCTTTGGAAAAGACTTGTCACTGGTGATATAAATCTTGTCATTCTTGTGTTCAAATTTTACTGGCTTGTTGTTCACGTTCACCTTGCTTACCGTCAACAAATGAACCAGGTCCAATAAAATGGTATCTGCAGGTGCTGATAAAATCACATCAACATCCACATTCCCCTGAATTGTTTTTTTCTCAATATCAACATCCAGGGCAATGGTATAATGCCTGATGTCCATGTTGGCTTGCAATGGATTCAGCTTTCCTCCAGAAGACAGGTAACTGATATCCCTGTTTTGCGCTTTGAGCGTTGTTAAAATGACCATTAAGCTTAGCATCAAGAAAAGAGCAGGTCTTAGATTTCTGTTTAAAAAATTTCCCATAATGAAGGTTTTAATTGGCTTTTATATTTCTAGGCATTAGGTCTATTTTGATTGATCAATAGAAAATAACTGAGGATACTTTTTCTTGATTATTTTCTGTTCTTCTGACTTCAGCTCCTCAATTCCAATGGGTTTGTCTTGTGGCCGGATTCCTTTCTGGTTGAGGCGGTTAAACAAGCTCCAGTTCCGTGTGTTTTTACCGGGTGCTGGATCTTCGGGTTCCTGTGCGGTAAGATCATATCGTGTAAAATCGATCAGTTTTTCTGGGCCATTGGCCTGCCAGTTTCTTAAGGTTGCCATTCTGAAACCTTTGTTCATGAACCATTTGATTTCCATTTCAGCTTCTGATCCGCAAATGCCAGATCCGCGCTGAACAAATTGATAGTTGATGCTGTCATTGTTTTTGTAATGCGCTCGCCAAAGCATTCCATATTCCCCCTGGGTAATGAATTTTGCATCTGGCCACCTGCGTCGGGTCTCCTTCAGCCAGATTTCCAGACCATCCAATCCATTTCTTCCACTATAGCCATATATTTTATACGCATCAACAAGGCTCATTTCCCAAATGCAGGTTACCCACGCAAACTTATTGAGTGCAAATCCGGTGTCAAAATGAGCTGCGGTGGTAGACAACATTTCCTTTGTTCCAATATCGGTTCCCTGACGCAGAATTGTCTCAATCGGACCTACACCCTGCCTGCTGCCGCAACGGATGCCATTGATAAACCTGGGTGCTGAATACCTGGCATTCAGGAAATCAACGGTCCATCCATCAAGGTTTACACAATCAATCATGTCTTTTTTTCCTTGGGCTGGCTTGCAAAAATGTTCACGCGATGGGTAATAAGGATACGAAATCGATCCCTCACCATCACCATTGTCCACGGCATACTGACTCCAAATATTCCCCTGGCAGACATGAATACCTTCTTTTTCTGCCAGATACTGGAGGTTATCGGCAGCGAGAAAACCTGCAATGACACTTTTTGGGCGGTATCCGCCACCCACCATTTCGGAAACCATCTTCAAGCCTTCGTGCAGGTCGCGGTTAATTTGTTCACGGGAGTTGTACATGTTGGCAAAATAGCCACCGGGTAAAAACGTAATCTCATCACCAAATTTTTGGTGATAGGAGACAACCAGTTTTTTTAACTCCACATAATTCGGACGCTGATCTTTTAGCGCAAGCCAACTGAAAGACCATGTAATCCGCGCACCTGGCCAAGCGTTCTCTATGGTTTCCCTAAATTTTCTGGCTCCTTCTGGCGTGTGAATACTTGATTCGTCTGTGCCATGAAATGCATCGCGTGAAGTTTCAATCTGGTTCACCCTCACTACTGTGCTGAATGTAAAAAAACGGTTCCCCAATAATGTAAGTCCTTCCTGAGCAGAAATATTCAAGTGCAGCAATGCAAACTGCATCAAAAGCAAAACAGGAATGCGCGGGTTGAATCTTTTCATTTTTATCATTTCCATATCGTATGGGTTTGCTTCCAGAAATTTAATGCCACTAACGTTTAAAGCCTGTCACCGGATCAACTGAAAGTGCCTTTGGCAATTCTTTTCTTGGAATTTTCTGATCCCGCATGGCTGTATTGTAGACAAATGCTGCCACAATAGTAGCCGACTGTTTGAGATCATCTGGCATCAGATGATCGTAGCTATCCATGTTACTGTGTTGGGTAACCAATCGATCCTGAATAAACTGGAATCCTGGTAATCCAATTGTATTGAAAGATATGTGATCAGTACTTCCCGTATTTTGAATGGTAACGGTTTTGGCCCTGAGATCATTGAAAGGCGCAAACCATTGTTGAAAAATATTTCGGGCTGCTTCATTTCCCTGGAGATGTATTCCCAGCACTTTCCCTGTACCGTAATCCAAATTGTAGTATGCAGAAAGTTTATCATGTGCTGGCAATAGTTTCATGGTTTCCGCATCGCCAAATGTTTTCTTTACATAACCTCTTGATCCCAATAAACCTTGTTCTTCTCCGCTCCAAAGTGCTATGCGTATTGTTCTTCTTGGTTGCACTCCTATTGCTTTTAGTATCCTGATGGCTTCCATCATTACGCAGACACCTGCTGCATTATCAGTAGCGCCAGTAGCTGCAGGCCATGAGTCAAGATGAGCGCCGAGCATCACTACTTCCTCTTTCAAGTCTTTATCGGTACCGGGTATTTCAGCGATTACATTGTATCCTTGCGTGTCATTCGTTTGGAATTTTGTTTTCACATCCACATCCATTTTTACAGGAATTTTATTTCTGAGCAGGCGGATGATCGTGTTATAATCTTCCAGACCAATGGCGATGTCCAGAAAATTATCCGGATCGGTTATTTTGTAGGGGCCACCTTGCAGAACAAAAATGGTGCCGCTATGGTTATCGGGAGATGAACTCAGTATGGCTATGGCGCCTTCTTTCACAGCCATCTTTTTAAGCGCATTGAGCACACCTCTTGGCATAACATTTTGTGTTTTATTTCTTTCAGCTCTCCTTCGGAGTGCAGCAGTATCCTCACTTTCAACGACTTCACCTAATTTTTTCAGGTCCTCATCACTGCGGCGAAGAATTGCTGGCCTATTGCTGTGATCATATGTCGTCAGGTCATCAAAAATCAATATGTTGCCTTTAAGTTTATTGCGATAGGCTTCAAGCTCAACAGAATCTTTGGCTGAAATAAGGATCACTTCTCCCTTTTGCAGACCGTTGGTGCCTGAGGTCCAGGTTTTTGGATAAGCAATGAGTGACCTGTACCAAGGAGATGACATCGCCACATACGATTTTTCCAATTCCCAGCCTTTTCCAAATTCACCCCATGGGTCCAATCTGGCATTTACCAATCCCCATTGGGTCAATTGGTTCTTGGCATAGTTGGCAGCACGCATAAATCCTGGGGAATTGGTAACCCTTGGTCCACTTGCGTCAGTGATCTGAAATGCAATATCCATGACTTTTGAATTCACCAACCCTTCGTTTCTGATTTTTGCCATTACTGCCTGGTCAATATTTTCTACCTGTTCAAGTGTTTGGGGAGAAGGTACATATCCTTTTTCCATGATATCCATAAAGCCCAACAGTGCGCCCCAATGATAAAATGCATCACTCCATGTGTTGGTTTCTCCACCAAGACCGGTTTCAGCATGATAATTTTCACATACATGCCGATCACTCAACCAGGTTTTTAAAAGCAAGGCTTTTGATTTTTCAACCATATCTTTTTTGGCCCCTGGTATATTGTAGTTTCTCATGCCCAGGTAAACCAAGAAGTTCAATGGTGCCCATATCCTGCCCCTCCAGTAGTGGTTGTCCTTGAATGCCTTGTCATTGCGTGCAACAGAAGGCAAGATGTATTCTCCCCAGAATTCATTGGGATTGTAAAAATGTTCCTTCATCATCCTTGAGGCTTGTTCCAGACTGGGAACTTTTGTCAGCAATGGATAGAATAAAGTAGGTGTTAAACGGTAACTGGGTTTTCCTGTTACCAGGTCTTTGTTCAAGTATAGTCCAAACTGATCATCCCAAAGTGTTTCGAGTTTTTTGGAGTACTTCTCTGCTCTTTCTGTTAGTTCTTTTGCATCTCCCGCATGTCCCAAAATAGCAGCTATTTCAGACAGGCTCTGGCAATCGGCTATGTAAAGGCTCATCAATCCCACATCAGCCATTAACATCCGATGGTTTACGCTGTCAAAACCCGCATCGTCCCACATGGGGGAATTGTCCATCCCGGATTCCCATTTGGCCGCCTTCATTTTTCCGGATTCAGTGGCTGAGCGAGATTTAGTTTTGCCATAATCATAAGGATCAGTTCCATGAACCAGGTACCCGTCAATATCCCGATTGGCCGCCCGCCAACGGTTCCAGCTGAGCAACTCATTGTATACTTCCTGTAAAAACCATTTCTCCTTGTATTTCCTGTAAATTTCCCTCACAACAATGGATCCAACCTGGGGCTCAGTCCGGTCCTCACTCTTGTGCCCATACTGCGAATTATTGGGAACAAATCCTCTGTCTGTAATCTCTTTGGTAATAGCAATCGCATTGGCATAAGCTAGCTCCTTGTTGTCAAGTGATAACATATAGGCTGCGAAATAAGTATCCCAACCGAACAATACCCAGTCGTTTGAAAATGTGCGGCTTACTGGGTTGATAATTCTATTGTTGTTCGGATCATAAATGGTGGTCCATGCAAGGACTGTTTGCATGGCATTGTATACTTCTGGTGATTTTTCAAACTTCAATCTTCCTGATTCGAATTTGAGTTTTTCTTTTTTGACAATATTCTCAACGCGTTCAACAGAAGTTGACATGCCTGTTGAAATTGCAATTCTTTTATCTAAGGCAATGTGGAAGGCGTTGGAAGATATTGTTTTGTTGTTTCCATTGACATAGACTTTGATATTATTTGTCGGAGTCTGTCCGACAATCAAATGCTGATCAATTTTTACTTCGCCTTTTCTGTTCCATAACATCTTGGGTGTTATCAGCAATGAATCACTTGTTGATGCTTTCAATGGGCTTAGCAGTATATACAATTCATTGTCCACAGATGCACTCTGCACGCGCACCTTGATATTGTGCCATTCCAGCTCAAGTTCCGTGTAACTGCCATCGTAGGCATGTGCCCCAGGGATGACCCGCTCTTTGCTGTCATAATGATCTCGGCCAATCAAGGTTTCTTCCAGGACTTTACCCTGCTGGTCTTTTATCGCAAGGTTGATGGAAAAGCATTCCGGCAACAATACATGAGACAATACGCTGCGGGTATTCCAGGTATTCCATCCATGGATAAGCCTGTTGCTCATTTCTATCGCTTCTTTTCCACTGGGTTTCTTTGCGGTCAATTGATTTTGTGCGATAGTGCAGTCACAGAAAATCAACAATAGTGATATTGTTAAAAACCGAAGTGCATATTTTTTTTTCATCATGTTTATAGCGTGTTGATGTTATTTATCATTTGCCGGGTCTCCAATGGGAAGGACCAATGTTTTCAATCCAGTTTGAAATTTCGCAATTGCTCAGTGACCACCAGAAACCCCAGTTTTATTTTTTTTGTAAATCACTCAAAACCTCAAATGAATATGATCCAGCCCCCAACTCAAACACTGTTTTTTTATCATCCGATGAAAGAAGTTTGATCCCGGTTGCTTTCAGCACAGGTTTTCCGCCTTCGGTAATCACTGCCCCCGGGTCTGCAGGTAAAAAAACAGTTGCTGTAGTATTAACGGGTACTTTGACTTCAAGCTTCAATCCTCCTGATTTTTTTTGCCATGAAGAAGCGATGAGTCCATGGGTGGTATGCACAGATGCTTTCACCCAATCAAGGTCATGATCAGGGATAAAGGGTTTGATGGTGAATTTTTTAAATCCAGGCGCAGTTTCATCTGCATTGATTCCGGCCAGTACCGTGTAAAACCAAGGGTCAATGGCTGCTCCCAGTGCAAGATGGTTCTGTGAACCTCCGCCTGTCCATGCTTCGGTAATTGTAGTTCTTCCATCCCTGAGGAAATAGCTCCAACTTGGAAAATCTGTTTTCAATGCCATTTCCCAGACAATGTCTTCCCGCCCTTTTTTTGTCAGCAAATCCAACAAGTATTTTGTGCCCATGTATCCGGTAGTTAGATGACCTTTGTTGATCTCAACTATATCCTTTACCAATGTATTCATCACAGCATTTTCAGACGCTTTCGGTACCATCCCAAAAAAAAGTGGCCATGTTTGGGCAGCCTGAGACTTGTCGTCATAATAACCTTCCTCTTTGTTGAAGAACTTATTGTTGAAGGCACTCAGTATTTGATCAGCAAGGATGTGAAATTGTTTTTCGTGTGCTGTTTTTCCCAGTACCCTTGCTATTTTTTCCATGATCTGCACATCGTGGTAATAAAATGCCGTACTGATTGAAAGGGGAAGACCGGATCTGCTTTTGTATCCTTTCGCAAGAGAGAGATGGTCTCCCCATTGGGATTGCTGAAGATGGCCGCTCAGCTGAGGATATGGCAATACCTCACCAAACAAAGGATTTTCTCCTGCCTCTTTTGGTTTAATGTCTGCGCGCCCTTGGCTTGCTAAAAAATTCATGTAGCGCACAATAGCGTTGTAGTTTTCATCCAGGACAGCCGTATCGCCATAATAAACATATTGGTACCAGGGCATGATTACGAAAGCAGAACTCCATACCATGTCTTCCTCAATCCCTGCCCTGGGAACGATATCCCCTATTCGCCCAAGGTTGTCTTGTTGATCCCGGTAGTCCTGGAACCATTTCCTGTAGATCCTTGAAATACTGACATTGAGCATGGCTTGCTGAGAAGTCATCAATGCATCAGCTCCCCAACCCTGACGCTCCGGACGCTGGGTGTCATCAGTGGGAACACCCATCTGGATGTTTGAACGTTGCGATTGAACGGTACAAAGGTGAATGCGGTTGATCAGGTCGTTGCTGCATTCAAAGCTTCCCATGGGGGAAACGGCATTCTGAACGAAACGGCCTTCAAGTGCCTCCAATGATGGAGTGCCTGGAAAACCAGTTACCTGGATATACTGAAAGCCATGGTAGGTGAAACGGGGCTCGAAAACTTCAATTCCCTGACCTTTGAGGGTATATTGATCTTCCTGAAGGGCTGCCCGGGAGCTTGAAGGATCAATCATCCCATTGGCCAGCAATCGCTCTGCAAACTTCAATTTTACTT
>CALPWM020000073.1 GCA_943327275.2 Chitinophaga pinensis | reverse complement strand
CTACAAGGGGGCATACAAGGCTACAAAACACCTGATTGAAAGGGGCTACAAGAAAATCGCTATTCTATCCAACAACAGTGGGCTTTCCATATCCCAGGAAAGACTTGATGGATACAGGGCTGCACTCAGAGATGCCAATATTCCACTCAAAGAAAATTTGATTGCCCACTGTGACCATGGGGGCATGATTTACAGTGAGATTGAATCAGCCATGAAGATGTTGCTCAAGCAGCGGGTTAAGCCAGATGCCATCTTTGCTGGCTCAGACAAGATCACCACCGGATGTCTTCGTTTCATGAAGCAGAAAAACATCCGTACACCCCAAGATCTTGCCTTGATTGGATTCTCCAACACAGATCTTACAGAACTCCTCAACCCTCCACTATCGGTCATTAAACAACCCGCATTTGAGATGGGACAAGCCTCCGCCACTTTATTACTATCCCTGATCGAAAGCAAGAGACCGCAAAACCAATTCGAAACAAGGATTCAATCTACAGAATTATTGATCAGAAAATCAACCTGATCAGAGTGAGGCCCTTGGAGTTAATCGAAAAGGGACTTCGCATTTTGTTTTCATACCCGTGTTGACAATATTTGCCGCTTCAATTCCCATCGCTTCAAAATCAGTGGAGATGGTTGTGATGCCATTCAGGATGATTTTTTTAAGTGGCGTTTCATTGTAGGAGATGACGCCTATCTCCTTGCCAATTTTCAAATTGGACAAAATAATTTTCTCAATCAATGTTACCAGGTCGTCATCCATCAGGTTGATATACACTTCACCTTTTTCAAGATTCTCGCGCCTGATGTCATGAACCACGGAATAGCTGAATGCGAACTCTTTACAAAATGAAATGAAGCCTTTGACAATCTCTTCCGGATAATAACTGTTTTCAGGAAAAATGAGCTTGATGGTTTTGTACTTTTTCAGTTTGCCCAGGGCCTGCACCAGTGCACCATGAATATCTTTTTCAAAATGTTCATAAACAGCACTAAAATCTCCGGTCACCCCGGGAATCACTTTGCCCAGCATGATCAACTTGCTTTTGTCAATTTGGTTGATGATCTGTGGTGCCTTGTCTTCGCCCTCCACAAAATGTGGAATGATTACGTAGTAATTGTATTCTGCAGCAGAGTTATGGAGGAGTTTTCTAAAAAGTGCCAGATCATTGTTGTAGATGTAAAAATCAACAGTCACCCTGCTTCCAAGGGTTTTGACAAAAGCATCATAAATGATTTTTTTGTGTGGACTTAGCTTATTGAACATCAGAAAGACCCTTGCTGTCCTGTCTACATCAACACTGTTGATAAAATACCCTTTACCCGGAACAGACCCAATAATGCCCTGGGTCTTCAGATGCTTATAGCCCTTTTCTGCTGTGTCCCTGCAAATTTCAAAATGAAAACTCAACTCATTGATGGAAGGAAGAACATCCCCTACGCTCAGCTTACCATCCTCAATGGCTTTGGTAATACAGTTTGCGAGTTGCTGATACTTGGGTGTAACAGAAAATTCATCAAAGTAAATCAGCTTAAAAAAAAGGGAGGTTTTCATTGGTCTTGAAAATATTGTTCGCTAAAATAGTTAATCATTTTTCACATTGAGCATTTCCATTTCCAGTGCGGCCAGCATGAAAGGACCAATGGCTTTGAAATCATCACTCCGGATCGGTTCACTCATGTAATAAGCATAGCTGCCATTGCGGTTGGGAGAACCACCCAGACCACCCACAGCAACAGTCTTGGTAAAATGTGTAAGGCCCTCAGCATCTTTCACCAGAAATTCTTTCAGCAGTCCAGCATAACCCCTTTGAGCAGCTATTGTATAAGAAGGACTGATATACCCTTTATTGACAGACCTTGCCAAAGCATATACAAACATGGCACTGGAAGAAGACTCCAGATAGTTTTTTTCTGCACCACCCTTATCCGTTATCTGCCACCAAACGCCAGATGTATTGTCCTGCGCCTTTACAATGGCTATGGTAAGCCTGTTCAGGATTTCCAACATTTTTTTTCTTTCAGGGTGATTGGCATCCATCACATCCAATACTTCCACCAGCGCAACATGATACCAACCCATGGCCCGGCTCCAAAAAGATTGCGACAAACCAGTTTGCTTGTCTGCCCAAAACTGTTGTTTGCTTTCGTCCCAACCATGATAGATCAGGCCTGTCTTCGGATCACGGGCCTTTTGTTCCATCAATACAAATTCATGAACAATATCCGCATAGGCCTCATGGGTTCCAAAACGCTTTGTGTATTCTGCATAAAAAGGCTCGATCATGTACAAACCATCCAGCCACATTTGTGCAGGATACTTTAGCTTATGCCAGAAACCTCCAGCCCTGTTTCTTGGCTGCCAATCAATTTGCTTTCGCAACAAATCTGCTGCCCTCTTGTATTTGGGATCTTGGTATGCATCATGCAACCGCAAAACCAAACGGCCGGTAAGGATATGGTCTGCATTGTAATCGGTCAAATCATAGGTCCGGATATCACCATCCTTGGTCACAAAATGATCGACAATTTTTTTTACATATTTTATGTAGGCAGAGTCCTTGGTCTTTTCCCACAATCCCCAAATGCCCATCATGGTTACACCAATTTCATAATTCCAGTTGGCAGGACGCACACTGCCTTTTGTTACCATCGAATCCGGATAAAGATGGAATACTGTTGTAGCCATATTGATGGCATCTGAGCGCTGCGAGTAAGCATTGCCTGATGAAAAAAAGAGGAGAAATAAAAAAGGGTTGATGATTTTCATAATTCATTCATTTGGAAATTTCTACAGTTTCTGTTCATCATGTTCAATTATCTTACCAAAGGCAGCCACACACTCATGTCTGTTTTGCCGCGGTTGGCCCAGGCATAATAAGGAATGAGTCTTGCACTGATTGGTTTTTTAAGGGTATTGATTTCACGGTAGAGTTGTCCTTGCCATGGTTCGCTGTTGACCAACAACAGGTTGGTTTTTAGTGTCTTGATCTTGCTGTTTCCAATAACCATGTCTTCTACTACGAAACTGGCATTGGATGAAATGGCACAATCAAATACGCCGGCCCCCTTCAGATCGGGAGACTCAAGACAATAGACCAGTGGTCCTCTTTTTACCGTGACCTGATTCCTTGACTCTTCAACAAGTGGATTGGATTCAATCAAGGTTACTGGCATGGAAAGATCCAATACAATCAAATCGTTTTTATTCCATTTTTTGCTGACTGTTACATAACCGTTTTCAGTAGCCTGGGGTTTGAGTTTGATGCCGTTGACAAAAACAGAAAATTGCTTGCACCAGGATGGGATGCGCAATTGCATGTTCATGCCAGAAGGGTATTCAAGTACCTTGATCTTGATGCGACCAGACCATGGATATTCCGTCTGTTGCTCAAGCAAGATGGACTTTCCATTGGCAAGTTTTGTTTTGAGTGTATTGCCAGAAAACATGTTTATGTAAAGGCCATTGTCCTTCATGGTATACTGGTAATGTTGCACTTCAGCAATTGTTCTTACCGTGTTGGGAGGACAACAATTGGATTTGCTGATATAGGGTTGACGGCCTCCTTCCCAACGCATGTGGTAAGGAAAATGGGATGAAGATGCCAGCGGGTTGGTGTAAAAATAATCGCGTCCTTCCAAACCAACACCACTCAGTACACTGTTGTAGAGAGACAGCTCCAATACATCAATGTACTTGGATTGACCAGTGAGCAGAAACATTCTCCAGGTCCACAACACATTGCCGATGTTGGCACAGGTTTCATTGTAGGCCGTGAGGTTGGGCAATTGAAAATCGCGTCCATAAGACTGATGCACTTTCTGCACCGTATCTGGCTTGTAAGAAGTGCCGTCAACAGAAACCCCATCATAAAGGGCACCGCACCCCCCGGTAACATACATTTTGGTATTGGTCACATTTTCCCAAAGGGCATCAAGCGCGGATTTCAATGCAGGGTCACCCGTCTCTACATAAACATCTGCGGCTCCAGCAAACAGGTAGTTGGCACGCACTGCATGTCCTGCCACCTTCTTCATTTCCCTGAAAGGTGCACGGTCGCTGTTGTCGTCGGTTCCTTCAACAGTACCGCGGATGGTGATGAGGTAGTCGGCAAGTGTGAGGTACTTTTTTTCTCCAGTGGTCCTATACAACTCAGTCAAACCCATGTAATGGGAAGGACAGATGGCGTTTCGGGCCTGCGCAGCAGAGGCTTTGGCATAAAAGCCAATCAAAAAATCAGCCGCTTTTATGGCAATATCCAATAAGTTTTTTTTGCCTGTTGCCCGATGATGAATACAGGCCGCCGTCATCAGGTGACCAAAATTATAGGCTTCAAAACTGAGCACATCATCAAACATCATCGACTTCCCAGACTGCTTTTCCTCAATGATATTTTTGGTGTAAACATAACCGTCTTGTCGCTGTGCTTTGGCAATCACTGCAATGGCATCATCCATCAACCGGTCTATCTTCGGATCTCGGGTGGATGCATACAGCGCTGCAGCGGCTTCAAGCGTTTTATAAAAATCCCCATCATGGAATGAAGGACCCCTGAACCGACCTTGTTCGATTCCCGCCGCCACCTTAAAATTCTTGAATGCATAACAAATGGTATCACTGGTATAGGTCTGCCAAAGCTGAGGAAACATCATGTCCCTGCAAACGGAGAAACGCTCCTTCCAGAAACCAGCAGTCCAGGAAACATCGTTGATGCCCGTGGTTTGCATGACAGCAAAAGGGCTTTGGCCTGTATTGACCAGACCACCCTGCGCATGCGATAAAACCGCAAATGCCAGTGAGAGAAAAAGGGTTCCGAATTTTTTTTGCATCATGGTTGATTATTGGGTTTCACACATCATTGAAATATGGATTTCATGTACGCAGCGTTTGATCCGAAATTCTTTTTTACATTGTTCGGTTCTTTGGCATCGCGTGACCTTTCCAGGACCAACCAACCAGACCACCCCATCTTGTCCAGGGTTTGTTTCACTTTCCTCATATCCAATCTGGTATTGTCTTGGAGGAGTACGCCATCATCATCTGTGCAATGGATCTGGATGATATTTTTCCTTCCCAAGACCCTCAGCTCCTTACACAGATCCCTGCCATTTTTCAATGGATTTGAAAAATTGAAATAGCTTTTGATGGCATCACTTCCCACCTGCTTCAATAGTTTTTTTTCAGCACTGGCATCCAATGCTGTTTCTATGCCTATCACAACGCCTGCTTCTTCAGCCATCTTGCCCACCTGCTGTAAACGGCTGACCACAGCATCCATCAGCTCGGGATGCTTGATCAAATCACACTGCACGCCCATGGGCAGGAAACCTACTTTTACATTCATCAGCTTCATGGTGCGGATACAATCCTCAATGGATTGAAGAAAGTTTTCGCGCCCGCAAAATGATTGTGCGTAATAGCCAGACATAGACAGCGAACAGAAACTGATATTGAAACTTTTCGCCTGTTGCATGAATTGAGCACGGATGGAATCATTCAAGAGTTGATTGTCAAATGTTGGACGATTGCCCAAGCCACCCATGTCAAGTTCCAGCCCTTGTACACCCACCTGGCTGGCCAATGGAATGGCACCAAGCTTCTGGCGCTTCAACATCATCAGGTCTACTGCGGCGATGTTGTAGCGTTGTTGGGCACATGCTTTTTTTATCCCTGCAAACCAGGAAAAAAACAGCACAGCAATGAATACTATTTTTTTATGCTGCATCATCATTTGCTGAGATAAGATTTTATCAAGGCTTCTATGCGTTGCCATCCGATCAAAGCATGAACGGGAAGTTGTTTGCCATCAGCCCCAAAAGCTTTCATCACTTCATCTTTCTCAATGACTACCGCTTGCTCCATGATCTTACCCCCCTTGTCTTTCAGTGCATCTGTATTCAAATTAAAATGCTTGACAACAAATGCATACATGGCCTGGCGTTTGGAAGGGCCATAATCATGGCCTTCTGTGGCGAGATGATGGTTCTGCACTGATGAACCAGGATAAAAATCATAGACCCTTTTTAAAAAAGGAAATTCCAGTTCGGGAACATCTTTGGTCCAGTCTTTTCCATCAGAGATCACCAACTGAGGGCGTGGCGCAGCCATGGCAGCAATTTCTACATTGTTGGTTCCTCCGCCGCAAAGATGAATACCCATGCCACTTTCGCAAGGGCAACCACCACTGTGGTATGAAGACATCATGACCACAGGAATACTGATGGTAATGCGTGGATCAATGGCCGCCGTGAGCATGGTCTGACTGCCGCCACCGGAAGCACCCGTCATGCCTACACGGCTGGGGTCCACCATAGGCAGTGAAAGCACATGATCCATCAATCGCTGTGTATTGTAGATCTGTAAAGTATTCACCAGACTCTTGCGGTGTGCCACCGCATCCACTTGCAATAACGATTCGCCATCCCAACCGAAAAGATCATAACTGACAGACATCACGCCCATCCTGGCCAGCGATGCTGCACGGTATTGACAATCTTCTCTGTACCTACCCCGTTGAAAATGTCCATCAGGATGAAAGACCACAGGTATTTTTCCTTTTGTATTTAATGGCATGTAGATAGAACCATTGATGAAAACACCGGGCAGGGTTTCCAATGCAAAATCCTGCACGGTATAACCCTCATGGGTTCTGGTCTTTGTGAGGATGGGTTTCCCCGCTGCTTTTTTGGGAAGCTTATCCAATCCCAGGGTAGCGATAATGCAGCCCAGCAGCGAATCTTTTCTCCTTTCCCAACCCGCTTTGTTCTTGTATCCAGCAGCAATGGATTGCAATTGTGCCAGTCCTTCTGCAGGTGTTTTCAGGTGATATTGATAAGCCTGCAGTTTGTATTTTCCTTGGGCTTCTTTGGTGAAACTGATGTCCTGTGAAGAGAGCACATTGGTCAGGGTCTGCTCCAGTACTGCAGTGTAGCGCCATTGGGCATAATTTACTTGTTTATCCTTCACCAGCTCCGCAGGATAACGGATGGCCACCTTGAACCTGGATTGGATTTCATTCAACACCTCAACCAAAGGTTTTCTAAATTGATCATCAGCAGTATGCTGCACTGCAGCAGGCAAGGCATCTGGCGATAGTGGCCACTTTCCATTGACAATCAATCCTGTTTGCAATTGTGATGGATCAATCTTAACATACTTGATTCCCTCCCTTCTCCATGTATACACAACATGCACCATGCCATCTGCAGATTGAATGATGGATGGATAGGAATATTGACTGATGGGTGAATCTTCCAACACCAGGGCAGCAGACCATTTGATGCCATCCTTCGAAATAGCGAGGTTCAAAGGTGTTCTTGGGCCTTTGCCATTCTTGATGGAATCGTGAGCAACCGCATGATTGTAGACCAACAGCTGCATGCCATTTGATACCGTGACGGCATCTGCTCCTGAATTGTTGTTGGGTATGGACGAAAGCGAAACTGTTGTCCAGGTTTTTCCATTGTCGGAAGACCATGCCTCGGCCAATGCCCTTTGCTGGGTCCTGGCCAACAATTGTAGCCTTCCATCAGCATGCTTGAGAATAGATGGCTGTATGGCCTTGATGCCTTTGTCTGCGACCAGATCAGCTCCCCTCACCCATGTTCGGCCCATGTCTGAAGAGAATTCCATGTGGAGGTTCCATCCCTTGCTTCCCTCTGTACTAGAAGCGGCAAGCAAGTTGCCATTGTCCATCATGACAGGCTTATTTTTAACGGGGCCCAAACAATCAGCAGGCAATGCAATGGCAGGAGACCAGGTTTTACCATGATCTGTTGAACGTTTCATCCACCCTTTCCATTCAGCAACATTGGGTCCTACTTTGTAAAACAACAACAAATCTCCTTTGGGAACCTGATACAAAACCGGATTCCAACAAGCATACCTCAAACCTTCATTGATGATGCCATTCGCTATGGAAACGGGAGCTGTCCATTTTCCATTGGCATTCAGTTTACTCATCCAAACTTCTACATCAGGATTCCTCTCCTTGGTTCCGCCAAACCAGGCCACCACCAGGCCTTCCGGGGTTTCCGCAATGGTTGCTGCATGGGATTCAGGAAATGGCATTTTCGCCGCGATGAATTCATCGGCTACAATGCCAGACTTCCAAAAAGGTTGTGCCAGGGCAATGCATCCTGCCAATAAAAATCCTGTTGTCAGCAACACCGTTTTCAGGTTCAAGGATTTGAAATATGCGATTATTTTTATCATGTTATTGTGCATGGCTGAAGTTGAAGTACAAGGTTATATTGATAGACCTGCCTGGTTCTTTTTCGTAGTCGTAAAAAATATTTTTGCTGCCCATGGGTCCGGTGGTTTCATTGCGCTGTGTCTTTGATCCTATGCTGCTGATGCCACGCATGAAGGAAATGTCGCCAGCAGGAAAAAGTGGCTCATAGTTGTGCCACTGGTCCGTTTTCCAGGCGGGGGTAAACAAACGCAGAAACATGTCTTCATTTTCCGTTACCACTGTAAACCTGTTTGCTGATGTATTAAAAATACCATGATAAAATTCTGCATGATAGCCCTTGAACTCAGGATAGTTCCAAGGTGCTTCTCCAGTCTCTGAATTATTGTATACTTTCTGCCAATCGCCAAAGCTGTTTCCTTTCATGCGGTTTTTCCAAACACGGTAAGGGCCATACCCGATATAGTTTACAGAGCGAATGGAAGATTCTGGCATCGAGAAATTGATGCCAGAAAAATTGGTGAAATATGCTGAAGGAAAATAATCAATCTGGAGACGCACCCAGCCTGAAGGATAGATGCTCCATTGCATGGTATTGAAATTATTTTTTCGGTTGAAGGTAGATTTGATTTGAACTACCGAATCTGCTTGAGACAAAGTAAAATTTCCAAAATTATTGACGCCTTCTTCAAGAACAGGACCATTGCCAAAAGGGATCTTGCCCAAAGCGTTTTGTATGTTGTTGATGAGGCCTGTCTGGCGGTTGATATCAAACGAAAGGTCTTTTATCTTGACACTCCAAACATCAGTAGTTTCCTCTACATTGATTTTTGCGATACCCGTTGTTTTCACCATGCGTTTTACCATGCTTGAAGTAGAAACGATGGGATAACTCCAGGTAAACAACTCATTGCCCTGCGGATCTATGGCAGTGATATACAATGCGTCATATTCCATCCAATTGGCTGGAAGCTGCAGTTGTAAATATCCTTTTTGCCCTGGATGAACATCAGGGAAGTAAGCAGTTTCGCCCTTTCTGTCTTCCTGATAATCCTTTCCCAAATAGTTGAGAGACCACTTGTACTGACAACTGTTGAGGCTGGTAAAATGATACCTGTTCTCAATTTCGAAAAGACCATCAAATCCTTCAACAATTTCTCTTCTCTTAAATCTAATGGGACTCCATATTTCTTTGATAGCGAAAAAGCTACCTTCTTTTTCAAGGTGAGGTCCCAGAATGCCATCAGCAGCGCGATGCTTGTCGGTGTCCAGGCTGTCATGCCGGTCCTTTCTCACCACTGCCTGATCTGCATAATCCCAAAGAAAACCACCGGCCTGCAAAGGCTCGTTCCACATGTACTCCCAATAATCTTCCAGCCCTGCCCCATGTCCACCAT
>CALPWM020000072.1 GCA_943327275.2 Chitinophaga pinensis | reverse complement strand
TTCTTCATGCAAGAAAGATTTTCTCAACCTGACGCCACTTGACCAAATATCAGATCCTGAATTCTGGAAAACCGATCAGGACCTCGAACTTTACATGAATGGCCTGTATAACGCTTTGCCCGGATGGAATCTCTCCGGATCCGGTGGCCATCCATTGCTTGATGCAGGAACGGACATGGCCATAACCGTCGGTTTGTTTTTGGGTGAAAAAAACCGTCTTGATGGAGCCATCAACATCCCTTCAAGCGGAGGAGGGTGGAGTTGGACCAACGTTCGTAATGTGAATTATTTCCTGGCAAACAGCGATCGTGTGAAAACGGGAGCCCTAAAAGATCATTATACAGGGGAAGCATACTTTTTCAGGGCTTTCAACTACTTTAATTTGTTGAAGCAATTTGGTGATCTTCCTATTGTAAAGACTCCTTTGACCGTAAAGGATGAGGCTGCATTGTATGGTCCCCGCAGTTCCAGAACAGATGTCGTGAATTTCATCCTGAGTGACCTGGACCTTGCAGTGACAAAACTGAAGAAAAAGTCTGAAGTACCGGCACAACGGATAAGCCGCGATGTAGCTTTGTTGTTAAAATCCAGGGTAGCGCTTTATGAAGGCACCTGGGAAAAGTACCATCAAAATGATGCATTCAAAGGAACGACGGATGGTAAGGTATTTCTTACCGCAGCTGCCAATGCTGCAAAAGCAGTAATGGATGGGGCAATCTATAGGTTGACCACGGGCAATCCCAATCAAGTGTATTATGAGCTTTTTAATCAAGTAAACCTGCTTTCAGATCCTGAGGTCATGCTTTGGAGGGGTTACACTTTTGCATTCGGTAGCAATGCGCTTCAGACCTGGCCCAATGGATCTGGTTATACCCAGGATATGGTCAACCTTTACCTGTGTACTGATGGATTGCCTATTAGCGTAAGTCCGCTGTATCGTGGTGATAAGGATATAAGAAATGTAGTCATGAACCGCGATCCAAGGTTTGTCCAAACGGTCATGAACCCAGGGGACCCTGTTACGATCAATTTAAGAAATGACACTACCAAGTATCTGCTCCCTTTGTTGGGAGGTGCACAGACGGGCCCCACTGGATATGAATCACAGAAATGGCGCCGTCCACAGTTTGACCCTACAACAAACGGATTTAGTGGAGAAGTACCTTACATTATTTTTAGATATGCGGAAGCCTTACTCAATTATGCTGAAGCAAAAGCCGAATTGGGAGAATTGACCCAGGCTGATGTGGATTTGACGATCAATAGGCTGAGGGCGAGGGTTGGCATGCCCAATATGACCATTGCCTCTATTCGTACTGATCCCAACTGGCCGGATTATGGTTATACGCTGAGTAATGCACTGCGCGAGATCAGAAGAGAACGCACTGTTGAGTTGATGGCGGAAGGCTTTCGACGGGATGATATCCTGCGTTGGGCTGCACATAAGTTGATTATTGGTAAAAGACCCAAGGGTGCTTTTTATTCAGATGAATTAAAAAAAGCATTTACAAATTTGCCGGTAGATGCTGCGAACTTTCTTGATCCTTACAGGACTTCGCTTGTTGGACCTGGAAGTACCTGGGGATTCGATCCTGCTAAGCATTATCTTTTGCCCATTCCGATCAACGAGATGACATTAAATCCGGCCATTAAACAGAATCCTGGCTATTAGTCGATACCAGTTGTTCATATCGATTTACTTTTTTATAAATATAACCGCCTGGTTCAATGAATCAGGCGGTTTGCTTTTTTCCGGATATCAGGGATTAAAAAAGTCACTATCTATCGTAAGCATTAATAACTAAAGCATATTTTTTTGATTAATCAAAGTATTGTAAATTAACACATGTAAACACCTATAACCAGTGCTCCCAATCGGTTATCATCTCAAAGGATTTGGATAAGTTTTCTTTTTTCGATTCATAAAAACCACATCATTTTGTGAAGATTATTAATTTCACGATACCTGAAAAGATTGGCAAGTCAATACATATAAAGGAAGATAAGTTGCCTTATTTTTATCCTCACCTGCATCGCCATGTTGAAATTCAAATCACCTGGGTTCTTAGTGGTGAGGGTACCGTTGTAATCGGGAATAACATGAAACCCTTTCAATCGGGTGATTTGTTTGTGATTGGAGCCAACCAACCTCATTTGTTCAAAAGCAACCCTTGTTATTTTGAGCCGGATAGCCGAAAAAAAATTCATGCCCTTAATATATTTTTCAATCCTGAAGGATTCATTTCACAACTGCTCAAGTTCCCTGAAATGAACAGTATTAAAAAGTTTATTAAATCGAGCAACTATGGTATCCAGGCATCTGAAAAGGATACGCCTAAATTGTTTGAGCATTTTCTTAAAGTCATCAATAATGAGGAGGGGTTTATGATGGCCTATTTTATTGAGATGCTTCAGGCAATGGCCAATTTAACGCAATGGGAATATTTCTCGACAGAATCTTTTGAGTACATGTTTAACGATATGGACGGCTTGAAGATGAATGATATTTTTCGTTATACCATGGATCATTACAAGGAAGAAATTTCTTTGGAACAGATATCAGCCGTTGCTCACCTGGCGCCCCAGTCTTTTTGCAGATATTTTAAAAAACACAGTTCTAAAACGTATACCCAATTTTTAAATGAATTGAGGATCAATGAAGCATGTAAGCGTTTGATGGAAAAGAAGTTTGTTTCTATTGGCGAAATTGCTCATCAATGCGGCTTTAACAGTGTCGTTTCTTTTAATCGTGTATTTAAAAGCATCGTTTCAAAAACCCCTCGGGATTTTATAAAAATGCACGAAAAAAAATTACCCAATTCATATTTTAGCAGACCCAATGAAATGGTAAATTATAATTCAACATTCTAAACACACGATCATGGCATCCTTCCCTAGTATTTTTAATGATGTAATAGGGCCTGTGATGAGGGGTCCCTCAAGTTCACATTGTGCCGCCTCTTTGAGAATAGGACGGCTGTGCAGGGATTTGATGGGAGGCACATTACCACATGTATTGATTGAATTCGATCCCAATGGATCCTTGGCAACGACACACAAGAGTCAGGGTTCAGACATGGGTTTGTTTGGTGGATTTTTGGGCTGGGAGGCCTATGATGAGCGCCTGCCAGAATCTGAAAAATTTCTTGAGCTGGAGGGCATTAAAGTTGAAATTGAAATCCAAGATATAGGTGCTGATCATCCCAATACCTATAAGCTTACCATGAGCAATAAAGACGAATGTCATCGCATGACTGCAATTTCAACTGGGGGTGGAATGATAGAGGTAATTGAAATTGATAACTGTAAAGTATCCCTTGCAGGAGATTATTATGAAACACTTATCTATTGTGACTTTGCAGAAAATATCATTCCTTATCTTAAAAATACAGTTGCCTATGATGAAATCATTTGGCATGAAACCAATGATGATGGGCTTTGCTTTCTTGAAATAAAGGCCCAACAATTTCTGGATGAAAATATTTTTCAGGAAATACTCGACATGAGTGAAGTTAAGTACATCAAAAAACTATCACCCGTTCTACCGGTTTTATCCAGAAATGATTTGCAGGTGCCGTTTATTTCAAGTGATGAAATGCTTGCCTATAATCAAGATAAAAACCTGTCTCTTTGGGAATTGGCTATTGACTATGAGTGCATGCGGGGAAATATTTCCAAGGAAGAAGTATTTGAAAAAATGCGATCTATTGTACGCATCATGCGCAATGCTATTGACACAGGGTTGGAGGGAACCAGTTATCCTGATAGAATTTTGGGCAGTCAGTCCGTTCAGTTAAAGGAGCAGCTGACAAACAAGCGCTTGATGGGCGGCGACGTGAATAATATCATCATCATGTATGTTTCAGCCATCATGGAGGTAAAAAGCTCTATGGGTGTTATTGTAGCCGCACCCACTGCAGGGTCCTGCGGTGCTTTGCCTGGCGCAATCATCGGAATGGCAACTTCATTGAATTTGTCTGAAGAAGAAATTGTAAGGGCTATGCTTGCTGCCGGATTGATCGGGGTCTTTATTGCAGCACATGCCACATTTGCTGCAGAAGTGGGGGGATGTATGGCTGAGTGTGGTTCAGGCTCAGGAATGGCTGCTGCTGCATTGGTGGGTATGGCCAACGGCAGCTTGGCACAATCCCTTTCTGCTGCTTCATTGGCCTTGCAGAATGTCCTAGGATTGATTTGCGACCCCATTGGAAACAGGGTAGAGGCCCCTTGCCTTGGAAGGAATGTAATGGCTGCAACGAATGCAGTCTCCTGTGCAAACATGGCCTTGTCTGATTACAATCACCTGGTTCCGCTGGATGAAGTCATTGAAACCATGCAAAAGGTTGGCAACGAAATTCATCATACCCTGCGCTGTACAAATCTTGGAGGCCTTTCCATTACCAAGGCAGCAAAAGAAATAGAGCAACAACTGGAAAATCAACCCCAATCATTTTTCAAAATTTGTTAGGCCAACATGTTTGACAAGAAAGTATATATTGAAAGAAGGAAACAATTGCAACATGCTGTTGGTAGTGGCCTGATTTTATTGTTGGGCAACGAAGAGAGCAGCATGAATTACAAGGATAATCTTTATCCTTTCAGACAGGATAGTAGTTTCTTGTATTTCTTTGGAATTGATAGGCCAGCATTGATAGGGATAATTGATATCGACAATGACAGCGAAATTCTTTTTGGTGATGATTTTACAACCGAAGAAATGATCTGGACCGGGTATCGTGAACCCTTGAACCTGCTTTCAGGCAGCATTGGAATTTCAATTGTCAAGCCAAGAAAAGATTTGTGGTCTTTTATACGATTGGCAACAGAACACAAAAAGACGGTACATTTTTTGCCACCCTACAGACCCGAACAGCAGAATCTGTTGGCCGAGGTATTGGGCGTTTCATCGGGCTCGTTGTCAGGAATGTTTTCAATCAGCTTGATCAAGGCAATTGTTGCACAGCGTTCTTATAAATCAGCTGTGGAAATTGAGGAAATTAACAGGGCTGTTAACACTACTGCCAGTATGCAACTTGCAGCGATTACCATGGCAAAGACAGGCATGACTGAAGCACAAATTGCAGGGAAAATGCAGGAAATAGCCATTGGAGCAGGCGGCAATCTTTCTTTTCCTACCATTCTCACGCAGCAGGGCCAAATTCTTCACAATGGTTATAGCCATTCCCTTTTGACAGAGGGAAATCTGGTTCTGAGTGATTGTGGTGCTGAAACGGGAATGCACTATGCAGGGGACCTTACCAGAACTTTTCCAGTAAGCAACAAATTCACCTCCGCACAAAGGGATGTTTATGAAATAGTACATCGTGCACATGAGTCTGCTGTTGCGTTCCTGCAACCAGGGAAACCATTCAGGGATATTCATTTGCATGCCTGTGAAAAATTGACGGAAGGATTGCAGCAGTTAGGAGTAATGAAAGGGGATGTTAAAGCGTCAGTTGCCCAAGGTGCACATGCGTTGTTTTTCCCATGCGGCCTTGGACATATGATGGGTCTGGATACGCATGATATGGAGAACCTGGGTGAGCAGTATGTTGGGTACAATGAAGAAATAATAAAAAGCACTCAGTTTGGTTTGAAATCATTGCGACTGGCGAAGCCGCTGGAAGAGGGATTTGTTGTTACGATTGAACCCGGCCTATATTTTAATCCTGCACTTATCGATGAGTGGGAAGCAAACAATCATCTGGGATCCTTTATTAATTTTGACAAACTAAAAGCTTACAGAAATTTGAGTGGAATCAGGATTGAGGAAGATTTTGTCATTACTGGAAATGGCAGCAGATTGTTGGGAAACCCATTGGCCAAAACTGCAGATGCAATAGAAGAACTTCGAATAAAATAAAGACCTTCTTTATGCCAGTTGTTAAATTCAATCAAATTTTTTTCAAGCACAAGGGCATCAAACATAATTTTAATAAAAGTCCCCAATGAAATTTCCCACTGTTTTTATTGCTGTAGCAGCAAGCTTTTTTTTGTTATCTGCATATAATAAAAAGAGTACAGATCGAAATGCTCCGCGACAAAACGGTAAACCCAATATTATTTTTATTCTCACCGATGATCAACGTTGGGATGCTCTTGGATTTGCAGGCAATCCCATCATAAAAACACCGAACATTGACAAGCTTGCCGGTGCAGGAATTTATTTTAAGAATGCATTTGCAACCACACCAATTTGTGCTGCAAGCCGTGCGTCATTGTTAACAGGTTTGTACGAGCGTACCCATGATTATACGTTTGGAAAGCTACCATTGAGCAACGAATACATGCTGGAGAGTTACCCTTATCTGCTCCGAAAAGCGGGATACCAGACAGGGTTCGTAGGTAAATTTGGTGTAAAAGTCAACAAAGGAATTGAAAAGGCCATGTTCAGTGTCAGCAAACAAACAGCATGGCCATACATAAAAGAGATTGATGGCAAAAAAATACACCTGGCCGATATCAATGGTAATCACGCCATTGATTTTATACAATCAAATAAAGATCAACCCTTTTGTCTTTCACTTTCATTTTGGTCACCGCATGCTGACGATGATTCGAAGGAACAATATTTCTGGCCTTCCTACTGTGACAGTTTGTATACCGATGCCCGTATTCCCTTGCCACCTACTGCAGACCCCGCTTTTTTTAATGCATTGCCAACGTTTTTGCAAACAACCATGAACCGTGACAGATGGTATTGGAGGTTTGATTCGTCTGACAAATACCAGAGGATGGTAAAAGGATATTACAGGATGATCAGTGGTGTTGACAGTGTTATAGGACGTATAAGGGCCACATTGGAGGAACAGGGCCTGGCAGACAATACCGTCATCATTTTTATGGGGGATAATGGATATTTTTTAGGAGACCGGGGCTATGCTGACAAGTGGCTGATGTATGAACAATCCATTCGCGTTCCAATGATCATTTATGATCCGAGGCAACCGAAATCTTATCGGGGAAAAACATATGATGAAATGGTGCTCAATGTAGATATTACCCCTACCATACTCAAACTCGCGGGCTTGACTATTCCTGAACGCTACCAAGGGGAAAGCCTGACCTCCTTTTATCAGGGAAGACCAAAGAAATGGAGAAACGCCATTTTCTGTGAACACCGGTTGGAAGGCAATCCACTTTTATTGAAGACCGAATGTTACAGAGATGATACATGGAAATTTATCCGATATGAAGATCACCCGACATATTATGAATTGTACAATTTAAAAAAAGACATCAATGAGACCCATAACCTTGCTTTTGATAAAAAGTACAAGGATAGGGTAGGGTTTTATGCTCAACAATGTGATTCAGCAGCGGGTAAGTTATTGTCGCAAAGGGTTAGCCCCCTTCATTAAATAACCCTGGTGTTTATTGGTCTTCAAGTTGAATGGTGAATTGGTAGGTTCCAGACCCCAGTGCAAATATCGACTCCTTTTTTTCAGTTCCCTTGAATTGAATGGCTCCATTCCCCGATACAGGAATTCCTCTTTCTTTTATATTTTTCAAGGAAGCTGGAAGGAATACTTCGGCGGTTGCATTGACGGGTATGGTGATGTCAAGCGTCAACGTTTTTTCAGATTTTTTCCAGTATGTGCTTACTTTCCCTAGTACAGAATTGTAGGAGGCTTTTGCCCACTGCAAATCATTTATTTGCGGATGGATGATGATTTTGTTGTAACCTACAGCATCATTTGCAGGACGAATGCCAGCCAGGTATTTGTAAAACCATTCGCTGATGGATCCAAACATAGGATGATTGTGTGAATAGATATTTTCTTCCAGTGGCCAGTGCTCCCATAATGTAGTGGCTCCATTCGCCAACATATATCCCCATCCTGGAAATGTTTTTTGTGTTGCCATTTTGTAGGCTTTGCTTCCATTCCCTGTGCTGCTCAATACGTCCAAGATGAATTTTGTGCCAAAAATTCCCGCAGTGATGTGGTCATCATTTTTTGTGATATTCTCCAACAATACCTTGAGTACTGCATCGAAGGAATTATCTGGAATTAAATTAAAAAACAGCCCATATGCCTGTGCCGCTGCTGTACGATTGTCTATATTTCCACTCGCAGCATCAACATATTTTGCAATAAAGGCCGCTTTAATCGTTTCTTTAAGTGCATCATATTTTTTATGGTCATCCTGTTTGTGCAACAGTTTAGCAAACTTCGTTAGCAGAAGGGTGTTGTAATAGTAAAAAGCAGTAGCACTTGATCCCACTAATTTTTCATCGATGCTTTCATGATCTCCAATGGTTCTATTGATGATACCCCCTTTTGCATTGCGCTCCATGAAATCAACCCAATTTTTTACAACAGGATACTGTTCACGGACCATATCAATATTTCCATAATACTGATAAAGTTGATCAACCAGCATTGGATGTGCAGATCCCCATTCAATTGGCCCAGACTTTCCTCCCAATCCATCACTGGCAATGCCTACAAAAGGCGCCGTCTCTGTTAAGCCCCCATCTGGCTGGGCTTCATCCGCAAAATCAATGACCGTTTTTTCATAAAAACCAGACATGTCATAGTTGTAGATAAATGCCTCACTGGTTGCCACGATGTCGCCACCATACCCAAAACGTTCCCTGTGCGGGCAATCTGACTGCACACTAAAAATATTGCTCTTAAAGGTATTCAGCGTAATGTTTTGTATTTGATTGATCAGCGAATCAGAGCAGCTGAAGTCTCCTGCATCAGGAACATTTGAAAACATCACCAAACCTTTGATGTCTTGTGGTCGCAGTGTGCCCGGAAACCCAGAAACCTCAACATAGCGAAATCCATGAAAAGTGAATTTTGGCTGGAATACATCTTTTATTTTTCCGCCAAGAATAAACTGATCCCTGGCATATGCCGTATCAGGAGCCCCTGGCCCTCCCACTCCTTTTCGTTTTATCTGACCGGCTGTGCTCGTCATTACATTCAGTTTCCCGTTTGGATGCAAAAGTTCCCCGTATCTAAGGTTGATGAGCGTGCCTGCAGGACCTTTTGCCTCCAATCTAATGATGCCGCTAAAATTTCTTCCAAAATCAACAATAAGCTTTCCGTCTTCCAATTTTTTGATGGAGATGGGTAAGATGGTATCTCCAGCCACAATGGGAGGTACTTGTTCTGAACATAGTTTTCCGCTTGGTTCTGCTGAGGTTTTCACCGACCGCCAGTTGCCTGTATTCAATCCTGTTTTGTTCCAGCCCGGAATCTCTTTTCGGGCATCATATTTTTCTCCGAGGTAAATATTGTTTTGCACAATCGGTCCTGAAGTTACTTTCCAGGCATTGTCAGAAACGATTTGATCTTTGGTGCCGTCTGAATATTCAATGTTTAACTGCATGATAAATTTTGGTTCACCAACAGTCAAAGCTTCCCGAATATCTCTCCTGCCCCACATTTTCATTGGCAGTGGATTGTACCACCCGTTGCCCAATACCATTCCAATGCAATTGTTTCCTGCGCTTAAATAGGAGGTAACATCATAGGTGCTGTATAAGATTCTTTTGGAATAATTCGTCCATCCGGGTTCCAATAGCTTGTTGCCAACTTTTTTACCATTAAGAAAAGCCTCATAATATCCTAACCCACTGACATACATAACGGCTTTCTTGATTGTACGGGGAACAGTGAAATCCCTTCTGAAAAGTGGAGCTGCATTGTCCTCATAAAGATTTTTACTGTTTGAAGAAAGGGGCCCGTCCTCCTCAATCCATTTTCCTT
>CALPWM020000071.1 GCA_943327275.2 Chitinophaga pinensis | reverse complement strand
GGTGACCTTCAAATATTTTTCTGCTCAGCCTTACGGTGCAAAGCTTCCTTGAATTCAGCTTGAACCCATGTTGTGAAAGCTGGTGTGCGATAAATGAAAAATCAAAGTTGACATTGTGGGCAACAAAAACCTTGTCTTGCAGCAGTTCATATACGTCTTTTGCAACCTGACCAAACACAGGGGCCTTGCTGACCATCCTGTCGGTGATGCCTGTTAGTTTTTCAATGAAAATTGGAATGGGTTGCATAGGGTTCACAAGGGTGGTATACCTGTGCATGATGGTCTTCCCATCGCTGATCAAAATAGCGATCTCTGTGATGCTTCCTGTTCCTGCGTTGCCTCCTGTTGTTTCTATGTCTACAATTGCATACATGCCTTGCCCACGAATATTATCCGAAATTAGCAAGATAATTCCGAAGGCAATTGGCTTGTTGAAAACTTAATCCAGGTGTAGGCTGAACTCTTTTTCCATTTCCTGTTCAAGCTCTCGTTTGGTGATTTTCCTGAATGCGCGATTTCTCAAAGGAATTTCCTGCAACGTTTTGCTCTTTTCAATGACGTTTTGAAGTTCATACCGGGTATCACCGGAACCCAGGATCAGGATTTCTTTGGCTTTTTGTATTTGATCAACCACTTTTTTCAGGAACTGCTGCACATGGTTGTTTTCCCTTTCCTGCATTTTTTTTTGCCAGTCAAGGGAAGTGCCCAACATGCCGGTTTTATTGGTTGTTTCCCCTTCAAATCTTTCTCTGCCTGCACCAGATTTGATTTCAATGAATTCGGGTTCGCCTTCTGTTGTTGCTTTCATCACCATGGCATGTTTTCTGTCAATCCAAATGGCATAGATGGTTTGGTTGGCTGATTTTTTCATATAAAAGATTAATTTTCAGTTAAATAGGAGTGAAATAACTGCAATGATACAGCCTAAATTTACCAAGGCCAATGACCATGATCAGCTCATTTTCAAACAGGAATCACCCTTCAAACAGCCGCAAATCCGATCATTTGTAAAAATTTTAACATTATCTTTATAAAGATTAGTAACTTGTTTCAAGTTCTTTTCGTCTAGTTCTCGGCTGCCCCAATCCAATATCATGATATGCCAATTTCAATTGAATACACCAATGAAAAAGAAAATCATGAATATCTTCACTTCCAGCCCCGGTGGCAATAGCGTAAAAATATTTTTAGTGGTCTTGGCCATTTATGCACTAATTGCGCTGATAACCTACTTGGTTTGGTAATTCTTTTCTAGAAGTCAGATTTTTATTTCACCAAGTGATGCTTGTGTGTTCAAATGCTCATTTTGCCTATTGGGTGATTTCATGAGCCATTCGATGATTTCCCTGTAACATCCATCGTGCAAGGTCTAACTTTCTTGTTACCTTTGTGTACCTTAAACGTTCGCAATTCATGGAGATCTCCAAAACATTTGATTTTAAGTCGGCAGAGCAAAAATGGTACCAGCACTGGCTCGATCACAAATACTTTGAAAGTACACCAGACCACAGGGAACCCTATACGGTTGTTATCCCACCACCCAATGTTACAGGGATCCTTCACATGGGTCATTGTTTGAACAATACCATCCAGGATATCCTTGTCAGGCGTGCCCGGATGATGGGAAAAAATGCCTGTTGGGTACCGGGTACCGATCATGCATCTATTGCAACCGAAGCCAAAGTGGTACACATGTTGCGCGAAAGGGGAATCCAAAAGTCGAGTCTGAGTCGAGAGGCATTTCTTGAATACGCCTGGGAGTGGAAGGAGAAATATGGTGGAATCATTTTACAACAATTGAAAAAACTGGGATGTTCCCTTGATTGGAACAGGACCAGTTTTACCATGGATCCGGATTATTATCAGTCTGTGATCCATGTATTCAATGACCTCTATAGCAAGGGATATATCTATCGCGGAAAGCGCATGATCAACTGGGATCCGCGTGCAAAGACGGCCTTGAGTGATGAAGAAGTAATCTTCAAAGAGGTTCAAGGGAAACTTTATTTTCTCCAGTACCAGTTGGCTGACAAAGAGGGAAACCCATTGCCGCTTGAAAATGGAAGCATCACAATCGCAACAGTTCGTCCTGAAACAATCCTGGGAGATGCAGCAATCGCGGTAAATCCATCAGATGAGCGGTTTAAGCACCTCATAGGTACTGAGGCCATTGTGCCACTGATCAACAGGAGAATTCCCATCATCGGGGATGATTATGTGGCCACAGATTTTGGATCTGGGGCATTGAAAATCACGCCAGCACATGACATGAATGATAACCAAATCGGTATCAAACATGGTCTTGCTGTTTACGATATCCTCAATGAAGATGGCACCATGAGCGCTGATGCTCAGTTATACATAGGCCTGGATCGATTTGATGCGAGAAAGCAGATTGTGGAGGAATTGAAATCGGCTGGTCATGTAGTCAAGATTGATGAATACACCCATCAGGTGGGCTTCTCAGAACGCACGGATGTAGTGGTTGAGCCCAGGTTGTCATTGCAGTGGTGGGTAGACATGAAGAAAATTTCCTCACCAGCCCTAAACGCAGTACAAGATGGGGAGATCAATTTTCATCCTGCAAAATTCAAGAACCTCTACAGGCATTGGATGGAAAATATCAAGGATTGGTGCATTTCCCGTCAGCTCTGGTGGGGACATCAAATCCCCGCATGGTATGATGCAGAAGGACGTTATATCGTTGCCATGAATGAGGATGATGCCAAGCAAAAGTTTTCAGCAATGTATGGCATAGAAAATCCACAACTCAAGCAGGATGAGGATTGTTTGGATACCTGGTTCTCTTCCTGGCTCTGGCCTTTTGAGGTTTTCAAGGGCATTTCCAATCCTGGGAACAAGGATGTTGCTTATTATTATCCCACCAATACATTGGTCACTGCACCCGAAATCATTTTCTTCTGGGTGGCCAGGATGGTGATGGCGGGCTATGAATACATGGGCGAAAAGCCTTTCAAAGATGTATATTTTACCGGCATTGTTCGCGATCTGCAGGGCAGGAAAATGAGCAAGCAGCTCGGCAATTCTCCAGACCTGCTTGAAATGATTGATGATATTGGTGCCGATGCGGTTCGTTTTGGCATTCTCATCGCATCTCCTGCAGGCAATGATCTTTTGTGGGACAAGGCGTCGAATGAACAAGGAAGAAATTTCATCAATAAGATTTGGAACGCTCTCAAACTCGTACAACTCTGGAAAGAGCGTTCAAAACCCAATCTCTCTGCAGAGGAGATGACCTTGGGTTCTGACTGGCCCCACGAATGGTTTGATGCGAGGTTGCGTGAAGTTTGCACTGAAGCAGATCAATTGATGGAGCAATTCAAACTGAGCGAGGCCCTCAAAACCTTATACACACTGGTTTGGGATGATTTTTGCAGCTGGTACCTTGAGTGGATCAAGCCAGGTTTTGAAAAGCCCATGGATGAGGCCCATCTCAACAAGGCCATTGGATTTTTTGAAATATTGTTGGAAAGGCTTCATCCGTACATGCCATTTGTGACTGAAGAAATGTATCACCTGTTGAGGGATGATCAGCCCGTTGATCTTTGTGTAAGGCAGATGGATGCATCATTCATTGCCAGGGATGCAGACGATGCGATCCTGAAAGAGGCTGTATTGCTTAAATCCGCCATCTCTACCATCAGGGACGCAAGAGTGAAAGCGCAGATCAAGAACAAGGATGCCGTTTCATTGTTTGTGGCAGCAAAAGACAGATCAGTATGGTTGCCGATTCAAGAACTGCTTTGCAAACAAGTGAATGCGAAAGCCTTTTCATTTACAGATGATGCAGTGGCAGACTCCATTCAGCTGGTCATTGGGGGAGACAAGTTCTATGTAAAAGCGGATCAGGTATTGGATACTTCCATCCAGCGAAAGGAGCTTGAAACTGAATTAGCTTATTTCCAGGGCTTTTTGGAAAGTGTAGAGAAGAAACTCTCCAATGAGAAATTTGTCAGCAACGCCAAACAGGAAGTGGTAGACATGGAAAGAAAAAAGCAGGCAGATGCACTAAACAAAATCAAGATGCTGAAAGAAGGATTGGCCAATCTTGGATAGATCAGGATTTATTTAACTGTTCATTATCATCGCTAGGATTAGATTTGTACCATGAGCAAAATTGTCTTGTCTTTTGTTTTTTTTCTGGCATCAATCTTTTCCTTCGCGCAAGCGAAGAAAGCCAAGGTGGATACCCTAGCAGCAGCCATTCCCTTGACATTTGCCACTTACTGGGGCCCTGTAGGAACTGGAAATGCGCTGGCTGCACAAATCGCTGCTATCGCTCCTGCAGCGATTTTGGTGAAGGACAATGCCGGGAAGCTTTACACAGTCAACGCATTTCGGATCAACTATAAGTTCAAAAGTACCTACCGGGATGATGAATCAGGGCAAACTAAATCAATGAATGATCTTCGGGTTGGAGACTTCAACAATACCGCACAACTCAGTCAGGTCTGGGCGGAAAGCATCAAAGACAATGTAAAGCCCGGAGATACAATCCTGTTCAATCGGGTACTTTTTCGAAATATCAAAGGGAAGCTACAGTTGGCACCTGAATTGAAAATCGTAGTTCGCTAGATTATTTATCTGATGGGCCATTCCATTTCCAGGTTCACCAGTTCATCCCTGAAAGGAGTACTGATTCTGATATAATTGTCGGTATACCCTTCAATCATCCCATTTTTATTTTCCTGTTCAAACAGGACTGTTCTTGTCTTTCCTTCCTGTGAAGCCCGGAAATACTGCATTTTCTGGTAGGAGAGGTTCCTGAGAATTTTGTTTCTCTCGTTACGGATCTGAATGGGGACAACACCCTTTATCTCAAGGGCCTTGGTATTGGGTCTCTCTGAATAAGTAAACACATGCAGGTAAGACACATCAAGGGCATGGAGAAAATCAAAGGTTTCCATGAACTCATTTTCGCCTTCCGATGGGAATCCTACAATGACATCTACACCAATGGCACAATCAGGCATCAGTGCTTTGATCATCTCAATTCTCTCGGCATAAAGTTCTCTCTTGTATCTCCTTCTCATCAATCCAAGGATGGTATTGCTTCCGCTTTGCAGTGGGATATGAAAATGAGGCATGAATTTTTTGCTTGATGCAACCAACTCAATGATTTCCTTGGTGAGCAGATTGGGTTCAATGGATGAAATCCTGTAACGGCTTACCTCTTCGACTGTATCAAGGGCTTGGCAAAGCTCAAAAAAACTATTTTTTCTTTCGCCATCCATCAATCCAAAATCTCCTAAATTCACACCCGTCAGTACAATTTCTTTCACCCCTTGGGCACCAATTTCCCTTGCTTGTTGAACCACATTTTCCAGCGAATTGCTCCTGCTTTTGCCACGGGCAAGAGGGATGGTGCAAAACGAGCAATTGTAATCACATCCGTCTTGTACTTTTAAAAAAGTTCTTGTGCGGTTGGTAACGGAGAAAGAGGCGTTGAAATCATTAACCTCGCTGATGTCGCAGCTGCAAATTTTTGTTGAATCACCCTTTGTGAAGTTCCTGAGGTGCTCTGGAAGGTTGAATTTTTCTGCAGCGCCAAGGACAAGGTCTACACCCGGAATGGTAGCAATTTCTTTGGGTTTTAACTGCGCATAGCATCCGGTGATCACAACCACGGCCTCGGCATTCTGTTTCTGGATGCGCCTGACCAGCTGTCTGCATTCCTTGTCAGCATTTTCTGTTACAGAGCAGGTATTGATGACATAAACATCTGCAGGCTCGTCAAATTCCTTTTTGGTGAAGCCTTCTTTTTCCAGCATTCTTCCCAATGTGGAGGTCTCTGAATAATTCAGCTTGCAACCCAGTGTATGCAGTGCTATGGTCTTTTCCGCTGTCATTGGCCGGCAAAGATACAAACGGGAAAGTGTATATTTGAATTAATATATGCGCAAAGCCAGGTTCCTTATTGCCCCTTTTCAGTTCTTGTATTGCTTGTACGCTTATCTCCTGGCAATCATCATCATCATTCTGCTGATTCCTTGTCTGGTGATCTGTCTGCCATTTGGCAAATTCCGGGGTGGCAACATCATGTTTGAGATTTACAGGGTTTTGGGACATCTCTTCTTTCTGCTGGTCGGGATAAGGCATGTAAACCGCTATGAATCTAAGCCGGAACCTGATGAGCAATACATCTTCATCCCCAACCATATTTCTTATCTTGATGCCATAGTGGTGATTCTGGCCATCAAGCATCATTTCAGGGCCATTGGGAAATATGAGCTGCTCAAAGTGCCCATTTTCGGATTCTTGTACAAATTCTGTGTGATTACCGTCAATCGATCCAGCCCCGAAGACAGGGCCAGGAGTTTGAATGACCTGCGCAAGACACTTGCACGAGGAATTTCAATTGCTGTTTTTCCTGAAGGAACCTTCAATATGGCGGATGGCCCCATGGCTGAAATGTATGATGGCGCGTTTAAACTGGCCGTAGAGACAGGGAAAAAATTGCAGCCCATTCTTTTTTTGGATACTTACGACCGCATGCATTACCGCCATTTCCTTACCCTTACTCCAGGCAAGTCAAGGGCTGTATACCTTGAACCCATTGACCCTGCAGATTATCCTGAGGCTGATCCCAAAGCCTTGAAGGCCATAGCGAAGCAGAAAATGGCGGATAAGCTGATTGAATACCGGGCAACCTGGATCAACCCCAATTATTTTTTGAAACCCTAAGCAGCTCAACCCTTGTTTGCAGAAATCATCATACCATTAGCCTTGCCCAAGACCTATACCTATTCCATTCCGGAAGAGATGCAGTCTCTTGCCATTCCTGGTGTTAGGGTTGAGGTTAGTTTTGGCAGGCAAAAAAGGTATTCCGGCATCATCAAATCCTTGTCTGATATTGGCCCAAAGGGTTTTGATCCCAAACCCATCATTCAGGTGCTCGATCCGGAACCCGTTGTGTTCGATCAACAGCTTGCACTTTGGAACTGGATGGCCAATTATTACATGTGCAGTGAGGGAGAAGTCATGGCAGCGGCCCTGCCCACACAACTCAAGCTTAGCAGTGAAACCATCCTTATGCTGAATGAGGAATATGGAGAAGATTTTACCGACCTGGATGATCAGGAATACCTGGTGGCAGAAGGATTGTTGCTGAAAAAAGCAGATGCCAGTTCTGCCCAATTGAAAGGTTTGGTGGAGAAAAAAATACTGGTCATTTCAAAGCAATCGGTGGACCGCCTGCAGCTTCAATCCAAGCAGGTGAAGATTGATTTCACCCTTTCTCCGGTACAGACCGTTGCCCACGAAAAATTGGTCAAGGCCCTTGAGGAAAAAGAAGTTTGTTTGCTGCATGGAGTAACGTCAAGCGGAAAGACGCAGGTCTATATCAAGCTGATTGAAGCGCAGGTATTGGCCGGCAAACAAGTGCTTTATTTGCTTCCGGAAATTGCATTGACTGCCCAGATCATCAGAAGATTACAACAACATTTTGGTGGTTATATCGCCATTTATCATTCCAGGTTCAATCCCAATGAAAGGGTAGAGCTTTGGAACAAGGTGAAGAAAGGAGAAATCAGGGTTGTATTGGGCGCAAGATCGGCACTTTTTCTGCCTTATACCGACCTTTCACTCATCATCATTGATGAAGAGCAGGATGCATCCTTCAAGCAACAGGATCCTGCACCACGCTACAATGCCCGTGATGCAGCGCTTTATTATGCAAGGATGTGCAATGCAAAAGTTGTCCTGGGGAGTGCAACACCCAGCATCGAAACCTATGCCCAGGCGGTAAGTGGAAAATATGGATTGGTGGAAATGTTTGAACGCTATGGTGGCGTGGAACTTCCTTCCATTACAGTGGCCGATACCCGAGGAATGGTCAACAATAAAATGGTCCGTCACATGATCACGCCTGCATTGAAAGAGGCCATGGACAAGGCCTTGGCAGAGAAAAAACAGGTCATCCTTTTCCAGAACCGAAGAGGATATGCACCCTACAAGATTTGTGGGACCTGTGGTTTCATTCCGCATTGTGAACATTGTGATGTTACATTGACTTATCATAAACTTCACCACAGGCTTCAGTGCCATTATTGTGGGACTTCTTACCCTGTAATGCTTACCTGTACTGCCTGTGGCGGTGCCACTTGGGTGGAGAGGAATTTTGGTACCGAGAAAGTGGAGGAAGACCTGATCGAAATGTTCCCTGAGCATACGGTGGCAAGAATGGATATTGATACTGTGAAAGGAAAATATGCCCACGACAAGATGATCCAAAGCTTTGAAAAGCACCAGATGGACATCCTGGTGGGAACGCAGATGGTGGTGAAGGGGCTGGACTTTGAGCATGTTGCCCTGGTGGGTATCCTGGATGCAGATGGTTTGTTGAGCTTCACTGATTTCAGGGTAAATGAGCGTGGATTTCAACTCATGGAACAGGTGAGTGGCAGGGCCGGAAGACGAGGGCAACAAGGGGCTGTCATCATTCAGACATCCAATCCTGGGCATCCCATCATTGCATTGGTGGCGGCACATGATTACAAGGCTTTTTATAGCATGGAGATGGAATCACGCAAGATGTTCCACTATCCTCCTTATACAAGACTGATCCAGTTGTTTTTCAGGCATACCGATAAACTGAAGGCCCTGAATGCTGCAGATTTTTTTGCAAGCCGCATCCAGCCCATGTTTGGCGATTATTTGATCGGACCTGCAGAACCAGTGGTGAACAGGGTTCGCAACAAATATATCTATGAGATTCTTCTTAAGCTGCCCAGGGATGGTTCAAAAAATACCCTGGCCAGGAACCACATACAACAAGTGATGGCCATCATGTTGAATGATGCGCATTTCAAGTCAGTGCATGTTCAGGTTAATGTGGATCCGCAGTAAAGGGTTGGGGGTTGTGGGTTTGGTGCTTCCCGGTTGTTGTGCTACGATAATACAAGAATCATCTGAAGATGACGGTTCCAATGGCCTTCATCAATTCCATTTCAGCTTGTTTCAGGTGAAGATGGGTTTGTAGAAGGATCATCATATCCTCTTCATTGTTGTCCTTCTCAAGATCTGCCTGGTTTTCCAGGATCAGGCGTTTTACTTTTCTCAATTTAAGGTAGGTCATGCTGGAACGAACCTCTTCCTTATAAAGATCTTCTCTTTGCGGAATATCACCTTTGTAAAATTTTGACCAGTTGGGGCTGATCTCATGTTTTTCGGTGAGCAATGAGACCGCCATCTGTCCTATTTGGGGATCTTCATGGTAGAGAAAGTTTTTCTCAGTAGGGTTGTTGCCACTTTGGTGCATGGATTTATAAGCATTCAAAACCCCAACCAGCAGCTTGTTATCAAAAAGATCTTCCAGCCCGTCATGTTCAATTTCTTTGAAGATGAAGGAGGCTACGGATTGTTGATCGTCCCATGCCAATCCGCCAAACTCAATCAGGGAGCGGATGACAGCCTGTTCATTCAACTCATCCTTGAAAAGAAGATCGATACCTGCACCTTCATCTGCTGGTTTTTCGGTCGGTACAACCTGGTCAATTCCTTCCCTTTGTGCCCGTTTTTCCTCTTTGCCAATCTTGTCCTTGCTGAACTTGTTTACAAGGGCAGTAAGGCCCTGTTCATCAACCTTTAGGATGGCCGCACAACGCTTGATATAATCTTGTTGACGGGTAAAATCTTCGGTTCTGCTGAGCTTTGAAATGGACTCTGCAATCTGGTTGACAACAGCAGCCTTTTGGTTGCTGTCGTTACCCGCATCTTTCAAGGCTACTTCCAGCTGAAAAAGGATGAACTCTTTTTTGTTGGCCTTTACAAATTCCC
>CALPWM020000070.1 GCA_943327275.2 Chitinophaga pinensis | reverse complement strand
TCAATGTTGGCTCACTTCCCGACATGGTGGTTTTCAGCCCCGATGGAAAATTCATCCTTACTGCCAACGAGGGAGAACCCAATGATGCATACACGAACGACCCAGCCGGCACCATTTCCATCATCAATGTAGAAAACAAGTTTACCGTAACCACCTTTGATTTTGCAGGATTAGCAAGTCAACTATCAGCCTTGTCTGCAAACGGTTTCAGGGTATTTGGACCAGGCAGAAATTTCGTCAATGACATCGAGCCTGAATACATCACTGTTTCCAATGATTCCAAAACAGCCTGGGTGACCTTGCAGGAAAACAATGGCATTGCAGAAATTGATATCCTTTCTGCCACCATCAAAAAAATCATGCCACTGGGGTTCAAAGATTATTCCGCTCCAGGCAATGCATTTGATTTGAGTGACAGGGATGCCGCCATTGCTTTCAAAAATGCACCAGTATTTGGTACGTACATGCCTGATGCCATTGCCTCTTATCAGTATAATGGAACTACTTATTTGTTCACCGCCAACGAAGGTGATGCAAGAGAGTATGCTGGCTTTTCAGAAGTAAAGCGATTGAGTACCGTCTCCCTTGATCCTGTTGCTTTCCCTACAGGTGCAGCATTGAAAACAGATGCACAATTGGGAAGGCTCAACATCACCACTACTTTGGGCGATAGAGACAATGATGGCGACCTTGATGCCATTTACAGTTTTGGTGCCAGGTCTTTTTCTGTGTGGAATGCTTCTACAGGAGGATTGGTTTGGGACAGCAAAAATGAACTGGACGTCAAATCCAACGAGTTGGGTGTTTATGATGATGGAAGAAGCGATGACAAGGGTGCAGAGCCCGAGGCGGTAACCATTGGAAGGGTTGGTAGCAAAACGGTAGCCTATGTAGGATTGGAAAGGGTAGACGCAGTAGCGGTATATGATATCACCGATCCTACCAAGCCTGTTTTTGTCAAAATGTTCAAAACAGGTGATGCACCGGAAGGCCTTCTGTTTATTCCTGCATCAAAAAGCCCTATCGGGCAAAGCCTGGTGGTGGTAAGCAGTGAAAATGATGGTTTGGTGAAGATTTACAAAGCCAATAAGTTATAGATAAAAGCTTTCTATTCATTCAATGTTGAGCCAAGAATAAAAAACAATTTGTTGCACTGTATAAGGCGACAAAACAAACAAAAAATCATGAGAAAAATCATTTCATTGCTTGCCCTGGTGCTGATGGTTGCTTCAACCTCTTTTGCACAGGTGACCAGCAGTAGCATTACCGGTTCGGTAAAAGGCGATGACAACAAATTCCTCGAAGGGGCAACAGTTATCGCTGTTCATCAGCCTTCAGGGACAAAGTATTCTACTACAACCAATAAGTCTGGTGCTTTCACCATCCTGAACGTTCGTGTAGGCGGACCTTATGTGGTTAAGATCACCTTCAGTGGTTTCAAGTCTTATGAAGAGCAAGGTGTTTTCGCTCCGCTGGGTAATACAGCCAACGTAGACGTAGCTCTTAAAAACGATGCTGTCAACATGCAGAACATCGTTGTAAAAGCTGCTCCAAACCCGATCATCAACTCAAGGGCCAACGGTACCAGTGTTACCATTGGCAGGCAGGCGCTTAACCTGACACCAACAATTGGTCGAAACCTCAATGACGTAACCAAATACAACGCCTACAGCAATGGTCGTTCATTTGCCGGTCAGGACAGCCGTTTCAACAACTTCACCATTGATGGTGCCGTTTTCAACAACGGATTCGGCCTTGGTTCTGATGCACAGGCGGGTGGTCGTACCAACTCAACGGCCATTTCTTTGGATGCCTTGGAAGAGGTTCAGATCAACATCACTCCTTATGATATTCGCCAGTCAGGCTTTGCTGGTGCTGCCATCAATGCTGTAACACGCAGTGGTACCAACGAATTTGCAGGATCTGTTTTCCGTTTCTGGAACAGCAGGGACCTTGCAGGAACAAAGGTTGCCAGCAAAACAGACAACATCCCCAAAACACCTTTCAATGTTGAAACCCAGGGTTTCCGTGTTGGTGGTCCGATCATCAAAGACAAACTTTTCTTCTTTGTGAACGGTGAGTTTACCAATGGAACCAATCCTGCCTTGAGCTGGGTAGCCAATCGTCCTGGTGCAACTGGTAACGTTTCCAGGACTACTGCTACCGACTTGGAAGACCTGAAAAGCTTCATGAAGTCCAACTTTGACTACGACCTTGGTGCCATCGATAATTTCAACAACGAGTCGTTCAGTAAGAAAATGCTTGCAAGGATTGATTACAACATCAACGATGTTCACAAGCTCTCTTTGAGGTACGCGCAACATAATTCTGAAAGTGACGTGCCCATCAGCAACAGTAACTCAGGAAATACAGCAGGTAATGGTAACAGGCAGAACGCTGCATTGGCCATCTCAGGACAAAACACCGGATACATCATCCAGGACAATACCCGTTCTGCTGTTTTGGAACTGAGTTCTAACTTCAAGAACAGGGTTTCCAACCAGTTCATCGCTACTTACAACAAGCAGATTGAAGACCGTGCTTATCGCACTGCGATGTTCCCTACTGTAGACATCCTCAGCGGTGTTGGCGGAAGCACTTATACTTCTTTGGGCTTTGATCCATTTACGCCCAACAACAAGTTGAACTATTCTACCTTCAACCTGACCAACAATACCACCCTTATCCGCGGCAACCATACCATCACTTTGGGAGCAGCATACGAGTCTTTCAAATCAAACAACCTGTTCTTCTACGCTTCAAATGGTGTATGGGTATTCAACAGCATCGCAGACTTCAAGGCAGCTGCCGTGGCTTACAAAGCCAATCCAAATCTTGCTGCTTCAACTGTGCCTATCGCTCGTTTCAACTACCGTTATACCCTTTTGCCTGATGGAAGGCTTCCATGGCAGACTTTCCAAAACCAGTTCTATACTGTTTATGGACAAGACGAGTGGAAAATGACCAAGAATTTCCGCATGACCTATGGTGCCCGTGTGGATTATTTGAATATTGAGAATACCGCCTCTGATTATGCAAACCCCTATGTAGCTGGTTTGAGTTTCAGGGAACCATCTGGCGTTCCCTATAGCATTAATACAGGAAGCATGCCCAAGTCCAGGTTGTATGTATCTCCTCGTGTAGGTTTCAACTGGGATGTAAATGGCAACAAGAAGACTCAGATCCGTGGAGGATCAGGCTTGTTCCTGTCCCGTCTCCCTTATGTGTTGATCAGCAACCAGTTGGGTAATAATGGTGTCAACATTGGCCTGGTGAACGTAACCGGTTCAGCTGCAACTGCCTATCCTTTCACCTTGGATCCTACCCGCTATACGCCTAAAACAACCGATATCAACAGTCTTCGTGGGTATAATATCAACTATGGTGATCAAGATTTGAAATTTCCTCAGATATGGAAAACCAATATCGCCATCGACCAGAAACTGGGCTGGGGCGTGATTGGAACCTTGGAAGCGATCTATAACAAGAACATCAACATGCTTCATTATGTAGATGTGAACCAGAAAAGGCCTTCAGGAACTTTTGCAGGAAACGACAAAAGGGACATCTATCCTGCACTTGATCTTTCTGGTGCTCCTGCTACCAATGCCCGTTTCCTGAATCCAGGCATTGGCAATGCATTTGTTTTGACCAACAACAGTGTGGGATACTCCTATTCGCTTACTGCAAAATTGGAAAAGCCAATGACCAAGAATTTTGGTGGTGTTTTGGCCTATACCAATGCAAAAGCTACTGACCTTTCTTCAGTTGCCAGTACAGTTAATGCCAGCACACCAAGCATCTATGGCATGAACTACCTGAGAGAAGGGTTTTCTGACAACGATCTTCGCCACCGTTTCATGGGCTATGTTAACTACAGGCTCAATTACGGCGGTAAGTTCGGTGGTGCAACCACTTTCTCTTTGGGTATGGTTTCTGCCAGTGGTTTCAAGCTTTCTTATACCTATAGCTCTGATGTCAATGGAGATGGTCAGTTCAATGACCTGATCTATGTGCCTGCAGCCGGTAACAACCTTACCTTCCAGGATCAAACGGTGGGTACAACTGTTTTCACTGCAGCAGCGCAGGCAGCAGCGTTCAGCAATTATATTGAAGCGAATCCTTACCTGAAAAGCAGAAGGGGTACTTATGCAGAGCGCAACGGTGCACAGGCTCCTTGGTTGACAAGGTTTGATTTTAGCATTGAACAAGATTTCTTTGTGAAGACGGGTAAGAACAAGAAAGCCAATACCTTCCGTTTCAGGGCTGATTTCCTCAACTTTGGTAACCTGATCAACAACAAATGGGGTGTAGGCAATGTTTCTACAACACCTCAGCCGCTCAATTACCGTGGCCGTACAGCAACTGGTGAGCCCATTTACAGGTTGGCTACACAGGTTGTGAATGGCGCAACTGTTTTGTTGCAGGATGCTTTCGTTGATTCCAAAACCCTGAACGACGTATACCAGATCCAATTGGGTGTGCGGTATATCTTCAACAACTAATCTTTTTTGTTCTTTGTTGCAATGATTTTGCCATTTCCCCGCCATGGATTATATTTGCACTCCAATTAATTTGGCTACGAGGAGATGTAGCTCAGTTGGTAGAGCATCGGACTGAAAATCCGTGTGTCGGCGGTTCAAGTCCGTCCATCTCCACGAAAAACCCCCAGCATTTGCCGGGGGTTTTTGTTTTGGAATCATTTGGTGGTGTTGCCCCGTTTGAACATCCTGTAAGAGAATACCGACGGAATGATGACCATGACGGCGGTGATTGACATGAATACAATAAAAATTGCAGGTCCATTGAGCAACAAGGCGCTGATCATTTGCAGGGCTCCTCCAATCGTCCAGACCTTGCCAGCAAGCGCATGTGTGGCATTCCAGTTTGCCTCATTCTCCAATGTCCAGGGCAGCTTGAATCCTGCCATATAATTCTGTTTGAGTTTGGGCATGTAGATGCCCATTCCGGTAAAAGCAAAACCCAACAAAGGGAATAACATTTTATTCATGTCAATGGACCTGTGCACCGTGCTGTACAAGATGACCATCGAGAGGCAGGTCAAAAATCCCACCGTAAAAAGCCCGAACTGTGCATAGACCTTGTCATCAGCATTTTCATACCTTTTGGGATCAATTTTTTTGATGTTGGCCATGATGAAGTACACGAAAATACTTGTCAGGCCCATGATGGAAGGCAGCAGATAAATGCTTTCCCTGGATCCCCAACCATCCACTTCACCATTCATGTTAAAATGCATGGGAATTTTTGCTGGCAGCGTTGGATAGAGGTATATCGCGTAGGCAAATGGTATAATTATTAATCCAATGGCAATGAGTAGCTGTTTTTTCATTCTGAATAAATTAATATTAGCTTTATATGAGTCCCGTAAATTTACATTTATGCGTCAACATGCCATCATTTTCAAAAAAACAGCGATGAAACCATTTGCAAAATTTTTTCTTTTTTCTGCCATGGCAATCCTTATCGGATCTGCTGCTGAAGCACAAACTTTAGAGGAACTGAATAAAAAAAGGGTGATGCTTCCTAACGGCTGGTCCATCACTCCTGTCGGGAAGCAGGTTGGCTTGGGTGACTTGCCATTGAACCTGGTGGTCAGCAACAATAAAAAAATGATGGCTGTAACCAACAATGGTGTTGGCACTCATTCCATTGAATTGATCGAAGCGGCATCCGGAAAAAAACTGGACAGCATTGTGATTGGTAAAGCCTGGTACGGCCTGGCATTTGGTGATGATGACCAATCCTTGTATGCATCAGCCGGTCACGACAACCAGGTTAACCGGTACTCTATCAATGGCAATAAGCTTGCCTTGAAGGACCAGTATATCCTTGGCAAGCCATGGCCAGCACTCATCGGAACGGCAGGCCTTGATGTGGACGAAAAGGGGAGCAAGCAGTTGTTTGTTGTTTCAAAAGAGGGAAAATCTCTTTTTGTATTTGACCTGGCCTCTAAAAAACTGCTCAACAAACTTGCGTTGGGTGCAGAAGCCTATGCCTGTAAACTTTCCAAAGACAGGAATACCTTGTACATCAGCCTCTGGGGAGACAAAAAGGTATTGGTTTATGACGTGCCCTCCCAAACCATTACCGATTCAGTGTTGGTTGGCGATCACCCGAATGAATTGTTGTTGACCAAGAATGGTGGATTGCTCTATGTGGCCAACTCCCAAGACAATTCAATCTCTGTAATTGATACAAAAACAAGAAAAGTAGTAGAGACCCTTGTTGCATCTTTGTATCCTGGGTCTCCCAGTGGCTCAACCAGCAATGGCATTGCATTGAGTGAGGATGAAAAGACACTGTATGTTGCCAATGCAGACAACAATTGTCTGGCCGTTTTTGATGTGTCTGAAAGATCTGAAAGCAAATCAAAAGGATTTATTCCTGTAGGCTGGTATCCGACCAACATAAAGGTGATTGGCGAAAACATCTATGTGACCAATGGGAAGGGGCTGAGTTCTTATGCGAATCCATACGGGCCTAATCCGGTCAACAAAAAACAGGTTGTAGTCAATCACATGGGGGATAGTACAAAACCGGCATCGGTTCAATACATCGGTTCTTTGTTCCTCGGGACCCTGAGCATCATCAAAAAGCCTTCAGATGAGCAACTGTCTATTTATTCCAAGGCGGTGTACCAAAATACCCCTTATTCAAAATCCAAGGAACTGAATGCTGAAGGCCAGGCCGGCAATCCAGTGCCCATGAAAGTTGGATCTGTGTCGCCCATCAAACATGTTTTTTATATCATCAAAGAAAACAGGACCTATGACCAGGTGTTGAGTGATGTAAAGGGTGGCAACGGGGATACATCCCTCCTGCTTTTTGGAGAGCATGTTACACCCAACCAGCACAAGATTGTCAAAGATTATGTGTTGCTGGATAATTTTTATGTTGACGCAGAAGTGAGTGCCGATGGACACAATTGGAGCATGGGCGCTTATGCCAATGATTATGTTGAGAAGAATTGGCCTGCTTCTTACGGAGGCAAAGGAGGTACACATGGCACTTCAGGACTACTCAAAATTGGCAACAACAAGGACGGTTTCATTTGGGATCTTTGTGCCAAGAACAATGTTAGTTACAGGTCTTATGGAGAATTTGTGGCAGATGATTTTGGCACTAAGCCCCGGCTGGAGTCCTTGAAAGGCCATTCAGCTTCCTTTGCACCCTATGGCCTGAAGACGATGGATACGATCCGTTTTCACCAATGGAAACAGGATTTTGATTCATTGGTTTCTTTGAACAATGTGCCCCGATTTTCCACCATCCGCCTAGGCAATGATCATACAGAGGGAATGCGTGCAGGAAGGCCCACACCTTATGCGCATGTGGCCGACAATGACCTTGCGGTTGGCATGTTGATTGATCATTTGAGCAAGAGCCCAGTTTGGAAAGAATCGGTTGTATTTATTCTGGAAGACGATGCACAAAACGGTCCTGATCATGTGGATGCACACAGGAGCACGGCCTATGTGGTTGGCCCATACGTAAAGCGAAAATATGTTGACCATACCATGTACACCACTTCTGGTATGTTGCGTACGATAGAATTGATTTTGGGTTTGCCTCCCATGACGCAATTTGATGCTGCTGCAACACCCATGTGGAGGTGCTTTACCAACAAACCAGATTTTACACCTTTCAACCACCTCAAATCAAACATCAATCTGGGTGAAACAAATGGTGGAAAAACCATCGCATCAAAGCTTTCAGAGAAATTTGATTGGAGCAAAGAAGACCGCGTTCCTGATTTGATCTTGAATGAAATTCTTTGGCAGGGGCTCAAAGGAAAGTCTGCACCTTTTCCGGTGAGGGCTGCCTTCATCAAGCCTACAGAGGAAGATTAGTTATTTGAGCAATAAATTATTCATGTGGTGGTCAAACTGAACTGCGCTTGCGTACATTTAGTGTTCATAACCACCTGATGAAGGATAGATTTTTTTTGTTGCTGATTGTTTTCTTTTTGCTGGCACCATTTACCCATGCCCAAAACCCTGTCTCTGTATCAGGCATGGTGGAGGCAAAAGCTACACAGTTGCCATTATCTTTTGCCAATGTGCTGATGAAAAGGTCGGTTGACAGTGTTTTTGTTGCTGGCACCATTTCGGATGAGCAAGGGCGTTTCAGGTTTTCAGGCATTCTTCCTGGCAGATACTTTCTTGACATTTCATTGGTGGGATATCTCCCCAAGAGGCAATCGATTTTCATTGGAAACCTCAGCCAATTCCTTGAACTCAAGCCCATTGACCTGGAGTCCAATACAACAACACTGAACGAGATCATTGTTTCATCGCAGCCATCTGGCGTGAATGACCAGATGAACAAATTCACTTTTAATGTCAGCGAAGGCATTGCCCAGGCAGGTGGTTCTGTCATGCAGATGATGAGGAACCTGCCCGGTGTTACCATTCAAGATGGAAAGGTGATGCTCAGGGGAAATGACAAAGTGGTGGTGCTGGTAGATGGAAAGCAGACTGCACTGACAGGTTTTGGAAATCAAACAGGGCTGGATAACATACCTGCATCTGCTTTAGAGAAAATAGAGATCATCAACAACCCTTCCTCAAAATATGATGCAAACGGCAATGCCGGCATCATCAACCTGGTCTACAAGAAGAGCAAGAAAGATGGTTTCAATGGAAAGCTTGGCATGGCTGGCGGGTTGGGTGCCTTATGGGAAAAGAAAGGGAACCTTCCGCAGATCAGGCCTCAGTACAAGGCAACACCTAAGCTCAATCCATCTCTGTCATTGAATTACAGAAAAAACAATACCAATCTTTTTTTTCAAGGAGATTATCTCTACACAGAGACACTCAATAAAAATGAATTTGTGGATCGTAACCATGGCAATGGCACTATTGTCAGACAGCAAACCAAACGCAACAGGAATACTGCGTTTACCACCCTTCGGTCTGGCATTGACCAAACCATTGGCGCCAATGATGTGCTCAGTATTTCAGGCATGTTTGGAACCGAAAAAATCATCGATCGTGGTGATCAGCCTTTTTTCAATGCAGGCCTCACCCAAAGGCTACGGTTATGGCAGTTTCTGGAAGATGAACTCAAGACAACTGTCATGGCCAGCGTCAACTACCAGCACAAATTCTCAGAGGCCGGCCACCAATTGGTGCTCGGCTACAACTATACCTTTCACCGTGAGGATGAAAAATATTTTTTCGACAATTTCCTTCCTGCTTATACATCAAAAGATGCCTTCAAATTGCTTTCAGATGAACAAGTGTCAGACATCAACCTGGATTACACCAAACCATTGTCCAGTGGAAGAATTGAAACCGGCATCAAATTCAGGTACCGTTCTATTCCGACCAACATGCAGTTTTTCCCAGGTCAATATTCTGCCATTGACGCCAATGCCGGCGGATGGGCCAACTACAGAGAACTCATCCCTGCGGCATATGTCAACTATGTATATGAAACAGAGAAAATAGAGACGGAGCTTGGTCTTCGGGCTGAATACCTTGACTTGCAATATGAGGTCAATCCCAATCACAATACCTACAAAACAGATGGCTATCATTATCTACAGCCTTTTCCTTCTTTGCGAATGGGGTATAAGATTGATGGGAAAAATAAGTTGAGTTTTTATTACAACAGGCGTGTGGACAGGCCCAATGAAGTGGACATCAGGATCTTTCCCAAATATGATGATGCTGAAATCATCAAAGTGGGCAATCCTGGCCTTCGGCCCCAGTTCACCAATACCCTTGAGATGGGCTTCAGGAGCACATGGCCGGCCGGTAGTTTCTATGGTGCTGTTTATCAAAAAATGGCCAATGGAACCATCACCAGAATATC
>CALPWM020000069.1 GCA_943327275.2 Chitinophaga pinensis | reverse complement strand
TCATCGGTAAGCCTATCCGTGTCATCTATGGTTTGAAGTATGATGGTATTTTCAAGTCAGCTGATGAAGTGGCAGCATCCGTGCAAAAAGCAAGTGCAAAACCTGGTTATGTCAGGGTATTGGATGCTGATGGTGATGGTACCATCAATACAGCTTCAGACAGGATTATCCTCGGAAACCTTGATCCACGCTTCATTTGGGGGATGACCAATAATTTCAAGTACAAACAATTCTCCTTGATGGTCTTTTTCCATGGTGTGATGGGTATAACAAAAGACAATCCAACAGAAAATGATGCGGTGTTTGGAGACGTCAGGCTCAATACCACAAAGAAGGATTGGTGGTCTGATAAAAACCCCAATGGAACTCATTTCGCCAATGATGCACTGGCCAATCAGTTCAATGTTGGGTTCTATGAAAAGGCCGACTTTACACGATTCAAAGACATCTCTTTGGCATTTGAACTTCCCCGAAAGGCCCTTGAAAAGATGAAGGTCAATACAATGAAATGCTATGTGACTGGTAGAAACTTGGCAACCTTCACTGCTTACAAAGGATTGGATCCAGAGATCAGCAATCAGTTGGGAGTTCCTTTACAACGCGAAGTCATTTTCGGCGTAAATCTTTCCTTCTAACCCTAAAATTGAAATGATGAAAAATATGTTTAAAATAATTGTTTTGCTTCCTTTTATCGTGCTGATGTCGGCAGGATGCAAAAAAGATTTTCTCGTTGAAAAACCATTGGCCGTCATTGCGCCGGACAATTTATATGTCAACAAAGCGGGCTTTGAATCAGGACTCTATGGTCTTTATAATCTTGTTCGCCGTGAAAGGGGTGGGATAGATGGTGGCTTCAATTCCAATAGCACCAATGACCTTTACCTCACTGCTGCCTTCATTGGTGTTGACAATGCCTACGCTCCCTTTCCTGCTGGTGGCAATGCACCAGAGCGGATGTTCAATAGCTTTGGTGTGTTGATGAACTCTACACAGGGCTATCTCAGCAATCTATGGGCCTGGCTGTATCAAACCATTAATGCGGCGAATACAATCATTGGCAGGGCAGAGAATCCTGCTATCAATTGGACAGCTGCTGAGAAAAACCAGATCGTTGGTGAGGCCAGATTGGTAAGGGCCTGGGCTTACAGGCACCTGACCTTTCTTTGGGGCAATGTACCCTTGAATCTGGAAGAGTCAAAAGGCAGTACCATCCGCACAGATTGGGAAAGAACCAGCAGGGCAGAAGTTAGGAAAGCCATGGAAGCGGATCTGCTGTTTGCGGAAGCCAACATGGCTGATCTTGCCGTCAATGCAGCACGATTTCCCAAGGCAGTGGCCACGCACTACCTGGCTGAACTCTATCTTACTGTAGGAGACAATGCTAAAGCCAAGGCCAAAGCACTTTCACTCACCACCAGTTCACTCTACAAGATTGTCACTGCCCGCTATGGTGTCAGGAGAACTTTGCCGGGTACCGCTTTTACTGATATGTTTTTGGATGGAAACTCCAACAGAAGTGAAGGCAATACCGAAGCCCTTTGGGTGATGCAAAATGAGTACCTCTCTGCGGGTGCAGAAAACAATATCATGAGAAGATGGTGGGTGAACCGCTATGAGCGCATCACCATTGGAGGAAGGACTCCTATAACTTTTTCAATTGATAATGGGGGAAGAGGAATTGGAAGGTTTGGTGTTACGAAATATGCCTTGTCAATTTATGATCCAAGAGATGACAGAGGGTCTTACCATGCCTGGAGATTGTTCTACCAGATGAACAATGCTGCTTCACTGCCAACGGGTGCAAAGCTGGGGGATACGGTAAAGCTCACCCCTTTGGCCGCGACAGAGCCTGTAACCAATGGAACCACTGCACAGGCATGGCCTAGTACGCGCAAATGGGATTGGGCACCATCCATTGCCGCTGACCTTCAACAGTCCAGCAATTACAATGACATGATTTATCTTCGTTTGGCTGAGACATATTTGATACTTGCTGAGGCACAGTTCAAATTGGGAGAAACAGCTGATGCTGCAACAACCATCAACGTTCTCCGGTCAAGGGCCAATGCACCACTGGTAACTGCTGCGCAGATAAACCTGAACCTTATCCTTGATGAGCGTTCCAGAGAGTTGGTAACAGAGGAACACAGAAGATATACACTCCTGCGCACCAACACATGGTTCGACAGGACCAAACAATACAACATGAATGTGTCAACAGTCATCACCCCAAGAGATACGGTTCTTCCCATTCCACAATCGGTGATTGATGCCAACCTTACAAAACCAATGCCCCAAAATCCTGGTTATTAATTTATGAAACATCGTTTGACATTTATCCTTGGTTTTCTCCACCTGACTGTTGCCCTTCTGGCACAGTCAGGGCAGGATTCCATTCTTGTGATGGCAAAAAAATGGAGCAGAGACAAGAACAGGAATATTGTTTATTCTGACTGGACGGCATTCAAGGCCATGACCGTTGGACGGATGGGTCTGGACTTGCCCAAGCCTTCAGCAGTTTCCCGGTACGGTGGAAATCTTTCTGCTCAATCCAATGCCTCCGGTTTTTTTCGCATCGAAAAAAACAATGGCAAACATTGGATGGTTGATCCCGAAGGGAATGCATTCATCGGTATTTCACTCAACAGTGTAAGAAAGGGAAGTTCTCCGCAACATGAAAGGGTATTTGCTGAAAAATATGGGACTGATGCAAAATGGATGGCAGGGGTAAAGCAGGACATGAAAACTGCCGGATTCAATATGCTTGGCTCCTGGAGCGATACGGCCGCCATCAGGAGCTACAATCAATCCAATGCTAAAGACGGCATTGTTTACACGACGCAACTCAGTTTGCTGGCAGGTTTCGTGCAGCAACAGAAAAAAAATGATCCTTCAAAAAAAGAATGGCCAACCATGGCTTTCCTTTTTGATCCAGGGTTTGAAAACTATTGCCGTACAAAATGTGAAGCAAACAAAAATGCCGCTTCCGATCCCTGGCTCGCAGGGCATTTTTCTGACAACGAACTTCCTTTCCAAAACAACCTGATCAAGGAATTCATTTCACTCAATGATCCTGGAAGCGCTGCCTATCATCTGGCCATCAACTGGGTTCAAACAAAATCCCTTGATACCGCAAAACTCACCAAAGACCAGCAGGAAAATTTCTCAGGGTATGTGGCATCAGTTTACTACAGAATTGTTTCCGCTGCTATCAAGCAATCAGATCCCAATCACCTGTACATGGGCAGCAGGCTGCATTCCAGCGCAAAAAACAATCCTTATCTGCTGAAGGCTTGCGAGCAGTATCTTGATATCATTTCCATCAATTATTATGGTAATTGGACCCCGACGCCAGCAGAATTCAACGCATGGAATTCCCTGAACAAACCGTTCATGATTACTGAATTTTATACCAAGGCCGAGGACTCCGGATTGCCCAACATTACCGGAGCAGGATGGTTGGTGAAAACCCAACAGGAGCGCGGAATCTTCTATCAGAATTTTTGTCTTTCCCTGCTTGCTGCTCCCAACTGTGTGGGATGGCATTGGTTCAGGTACCAAGACAATGATCCTACTGATCCCAAGGCAGACCCTTCCAACAATGATTCCAACAAAGGGTTGGTGAACAACCGTTATGAGATATATTTACCCCTTGCTGAAAAGATGATTGAACTCAATCGCAATGCCTATGGTTTGAGGAACCTCAACCAAGGCCCGCTAAAAAAATAATTATGCATTTAATCACTGAAGCATCAATGAATCAATCTGACAAGATTGCCATCATTGCCTCAGGAAAATCTTTTTCTTACAAGACCCTTCTACTAGCATCGCAGCAGTTTGCCACTGATCTCCTTGATGGCAGAGACGACCTTGATGGCGCAAGGGTAGCATTCATGGTTGATCCCGGCTTTGATTATGTGAAAGTGCAGTGGGGTATCTGGCAGTCTGGTGCTGTAGCTGTTCCGCTCTGCATTACGCATCCATTGCCATCTTTGCAATATGTGCTGGAAGATACCGCCGCAACTATACTGGTCATATCCCCCCAGTACCACGATCTTTTGGCTGGGTATGCCCTGGAGCATTCGATCAGGCTCATTGTTGTGGACAGGGTTCTGGAAACAGCGATTGCGGTAATGCCCAACATTGATCCCCATCGCAATGCAATGATTCTTTACACCAGTGGTACAACCAACAAACCAAAAGGTGTTGTTACCACCCATGCCAATATTGCAGCGCAAATCAAATCAATTGTAAGCGCCTGGCAATATGCACCCACTGACCATACACTCTGTGTATTACCCCTCCATCATGTGCATGGCATCATCAATGTGGTTTCTGCAACACTCTCGATGGGCGGTACAGTAGAGTTTGTTTCTTCGTTTTCGGTAGATGATATTTTTTCCAGATTCCTCAAAGGGGATATCAATGTTTTCATGGCCGTTCCCACCATCTATTTCAAGCTCATTGCAGCCTTCGAATTGCTTGATGTGGCGGCCAAGCAAAAGCTGAAAAATGCCATGGAAAAATTCAGGCTGATGGTCTGTGGTTCTGCGGCTTTACCTGTTTCTGTGATGCAACAATGGCAGGAAGTAAGCGGTCATGTATTGCTGGAAAGATATGGCATGACAGAGATAGGAATGGGCATCAGCAATCCATACGAAGGTCTGCGAAAGCCCGGGTCCATTGGTATGCCATTGCCAGGTGTATCGGTACGTTTGGTCGAAGAACACATGCAACCCGTCATCAATGGAGAGGCTGGAGAGATACAAATCAAGGGCGAGAATGTGTTCAAGGAATACTGGAACAAACCAGATGCCACAGCAAAAGAATTCACATCCGATGGATGGTTTAAAACAGGTGATGTTGCTGTGGTGGAAGAAGGATATTATCGCATCTTGGGAAGAAGTTCTGTTGACATCATCAAGTCTGGCGGATACAAATTGTCAGCCCTTGAAATTGAGGAAGTTTTGAGAACCCATGATCTGGTGGATGATTGTGCGGTGGTTGGTATTGCTGACGATGAATGGGGTGAATTGGTGGTGGCTGTTGTCGTGGCTAAGGAAGGGCTTGACCAGCATCAGTTGAACCAATGGATGCGCACACAGATGCCCACGTACAAGACACCACGGAAATACCTGTTGGTCAAAGAACTGCCCAGAAATGCCATGGGAAAGGTGGTGAAGAATGAAGTAAAAACAATGTTCCAATGAAATTGATCAGACCAGTTGCCATGGTGCTGTTGATGCTTCTTTTCATGAACATCAGTACAGCACAGCGTTTCAAAGCAGCAGTTTTTCAAACAGTTGATTCAATCAATGCCGTAGAATATGGCAGTGCCATGAACATAAAAGGCAGTTCCGAAACATTGTTGATGGACCTGATTTTTCCTCAGGGCGATACCATGAAGAAAAGACCATTGGTTATTTTCATCCATGGAGGAGGGTTTCAGAACAACAGCCGAAAGGGCTCCTACAGCGCCATGGTTTGTCAGGGTTTTGCAAAACGTGGTTTTGTAACGGCAACGATTGATTATCGCCTGGGAATTGAAAACCAGAAGTCTGAGGCTGACTATGCCAATGCCCTTTATCGCGCGCAGCAGGATGCCCGTGCTGCCATTCGTTATTTAAAAAAACATGCTGCTCAATATGGCATTGATACCAATCAGGTATTCTTGACAGGCAGTTCTGCGGGTTCCAAAACCGCCATGGCCATTGCTTATATGGATGAATCTGAGTTGCCTGCTGGCATCGACATTCAACAATGGGGATCCCTTGAAGGTACTGGCGGCAGTGAAGGATTCTCATCCAAAGTGCATGGTGTCATGAATGCATGGGGTGCGATGATTGATTTCAACTGGATAAAAAAAGGCGATGCGCCACTGTTCAATACTTCCGGTACCATGGACAAGACGGTGGCTTTTGACAGTTCATTTGGATACCATGGATTCAAGTATGGGGGCTATATCCTTTATCAGCACTGTCTTTCATTGGGCATTCCCACTGGTTGGCGTCCTTTTTATGGCGCCGGACATACCTTGGATAACAACAAGGCAAAACAAGACAGCTGTTTTCAATCCATGGTGGAATGGTTGTATCCTCTTTTGGCCATCAACCAATCAAAAATCACTAAACTTGCAATAGATAACAATATTCAATTTCAAAGGGATGAAAATTTATGGCGTAGCCGTTCTTTCAGCCTGCTTCATCGCAGGGCAACTGATAGGTGAGGCACTGGGAATTTTATTTCATTTTGATGGCAACATCGGTGGTGTAGGATTTGGAATGCTTTTGCTGATTGTATTGGGTGATTGGATCAAAAAGAAAAAATGGTTGGATGCTGAAGCGGAGACCGGCATTCATTTTTGGAGTGGCATGTACATCCCTGTTGTGATTGCTATGTCGGCTACACAGAATGTAAAAGCGGCATTGAGCGGTGGATGGGTGGCCTTGGTGGTAGGTGTTTTTGCCACCCTGCTTTGTTTCTTGTTGATACCATTGCTTTCCAAGCTTCAAAAGAAAACCGAACCTTCAGGTTCATCCTTATAAATACATTCATGGACTTCATCCCCAAACTCTTTGCTAAAAATGAATTGATTGTAGCCTTCCTGGTGGTTGGGTTGATCATGTTCATTTCTGTGCTTGTTTCAAAACACCTCTTGCGCAACAGGATTCCTGGGGCAGCAGTGGCCATCACCATGGGCTTGATCCTGGCTTATTTTGGTGGAAAAAAAGGCATTGCAGATATGCCGTTGTTTGCCGGCATGGCCTTTCTTGGGGGATCGATGATGCGTGATTTTTCTATTGTTTCCACTGCAATGGGAGCCAGCCTTTCAGAGATCAAAAAAACCGGTTGGGTAGGAATCCTCTCTCTTTTTATTGGCATTGCCGTTGCTTTTTTTGTTGGAGGATCCATCGGCTATTTCATGGGCTACAAGGACATTAAATCTGTTGCCACCATTGGTGCAGGTGCTTGTACTTTCATCGTTGGTCCGGTTACAGGCGCAGCATTGGGCGCCAGTTCAGACATCATCGCCATCAGCATTGCCATTGGTGTGATCAAGACAGTTGTTGTAACGATACTGACTCCACTGATTGCAAAATGCATAGGGCTTGACAATCCGCAAACTGCCATGATTTATGGTGGATTGATTGGTACCACAAGCGGTGTAGCTGCAGGCTTGGCTGCTACCGATCCAAAGCTTGTTCCCTATGGAGCACTGACGGCAACATTCTACACAGGTTTGGCTTGCATGCTTTGTCCTTCGCTTTGTTATTTCATATTGAGCCTTTTCATCTGATCATTTATTTTGTTTGATGGTTTTTCAATGCTAAATTGAATACCATGAAAAGGATCTGCATTGCATTCATACTCTTGCTGCCATTGATTTCAATGGCCATTGGATTTGAAAACCTGGAAGACAAAATCGACAAATGGCATGGATTTGAAAGAACACATTTTACATTCAATGGCCGCAATGCATGGGTAGTAGCGCCCATCAAATCGCTTGAAGGCAAGCCCTGGGTCTGGCGTGCACATTTCCCAGAATGGCATACGGATGCAGATTCCATCCTGTTGTCTCGCGGCTTCCATATTGCCTATGTCAATACCAATGATATGTTTGGTGCTCCTGCAGCCATGCAAGTATGGAATGCATTTCATGCCTACATGGTCAGCAAAGGGTTTGCCGAAAGGGTTGCCTTGGAAGGGGTCAGCCGCGGAGGGCTATATGTTTATAATTGGGCAAAGCGCAACCCACTAAAGGTGGCCTGTATCTATGCCGAAGCACCGGTATGTGATTTTAAAAGTTGGCCGGGTGGAAAAGGCGTTGGCAAGGGATCTCCATCCGATTGGCAGGTGCTGCAAAAACAATATGGATTTACTGAAGAGCAGGCCCTAGCCTACAAGGACAATCCCAACGACAACCTTGATGGCCTGGCAGCTTGTGGAGTTCCTGTCTTGCATTCCATTGGATTGAATGACAAGATTGTACCCAATACAGAAAACAGTTTCCCGCTGATCAACAACTACATCAAAGCAGGTGGAACGGCGACGGTCATCCCCATGACAAGGGGTCCTCAAAACCTGGAGGGTCATCATTTTCAGATTGAACGTCCTTCAGTCATAGCAGATTTTATCAGCAGCAACGCTTACCCCGTAAAGTCCATCCTCGATCCTGCCCAGTTTCATGTGGCAAGAACAGGATTGACAAACAGTTTCATCCAATTCACCAAAGAAAAAACCGGCCGCGTGGCTTTTATGGGAGGCTCGATTACCGAGAATCCCGGCTGGCGGAACAAAGTGACCCAATACCTCACAGAACGATTTCCTGATACAAAATTTGAGTTCATTGATGCGGGCATTTCATCCACCGGTAGTACACCGGGTGCCTTCCGGTTGGCTACTGAAGTGCTCTCCAAGGGAAAGATAGATTTGTTCTTTGAAGAGGCGGCCGTCAACGACCGCACCAATGGCTTTAACAATACCGCACAGGTTCGTGGAATGGAGGGCATTGTACGGCATGCCAGGATCAGCAATCCATTGATGGACATTGTGATCATGCACTGTGTTGATCCCGAAAAAATCGTCGATTATACTGCAGGAAAAATTCCCAATGAAATCATCAACCATGAGCTGGTTGCTTCACAGTACAATGCCAATACAGTCAATTGGTCAAAGGAAGTTACTGCACGCATTGCGGCAGGGGAGTTTAGTTGGAAGGAAGATTTCAGAGACCTGCATCCCTCCAAATTTGGACAGGAAGTATATGCCAGGTCACTCATCAGTTACCTGAACAATGCCTATGGAAATATTTCTTTGGAGGCTTTGCCTTCCAACCATCTGCTGCCAGCCCCCATTGACAAGTTCAGTTATTTTGATGGGAACTATACTGATGTAAAAAAAGCAACCATTCTTAGCAAATGGAGCATCGATGAAAAATGGGTTCCCAAAGATGGGGTAGGAGGAAGAAAGCAATTCATGAATCGCCCTGCCTTGGTTGCAACGGAAGCGGGGGCTGAAATGGCACTTGATTTTTCAGGAAAGGCCATTGGCATTTGCATTGCATCAGGACCTGATGCCGGTGTGATCGAATACAGCATAGACGGAAAGCCGTTCAAGAAAAAAGATCTCTTCACACAATGGAGCGGTGTGATTCACTTGCCCTGGTACATCGTTTTGGAAGATGAATTGAAAGACAAACAGCACCAAATTCGCATCAGGATGTCAGCAGACAAAAACGAAAAAAGCAAAGGCAATGCCTGCCGGATTGTGTATTTTTTGGTCAACGAATAACAATCATTTTGTTGTCAGGGCATTAAAAATGCTGAATGCCCTGATCTTAGGATCAGCCAATGTTTTGGTGATGCGCAGCCGCAAAGCTGATACTGTTGTTGCATTGAACTGCGCTATGAATTTATGTCCGATGGATGAACCGGAACAAAGCGTGGTCCAACCTTCCGAGGTCTTTCCTTCGACTGTGAATTCCCTCACCCTTTCTCCATAGGCGATATCCTCCATCAACATGACATGATCAATGACCGTGTTTTTTTTCAAATTGATCTGATGCAGCAGCCCATTGCCGCTTGTAGTTGCAATGGAGTTAGAGAATCTTTTCCTGATCTCTTCTCCAAACGATTGCAGCCTGATTGAATCAGGAGCAGGTAGCAAGCCTCTTGCATCTGGTGTGAGTCCGAGTATCAAGGTGGAATTTCTTCCAACTGATCCATAATACATGTTCATGAGGTTCTCCAGGGGTTGGATATACGCTTCATCGCCAGGCTCCCAAAACCACTCGTGTCGGCCCTTGTATCCCCGCAGGGGTGCATCACTCATCGCAGGCATATAATATTTTCCGTTGGGATCTCCTTCC
>CALPWM020000068.1 GCA_943327275.2 Chitinophaga pinensis | reverse complement strand
TCTTACCAGTACCTGCAAATCATGTCTGCCGGACAGACCTTTCAGCACGACCAGGCCTTCAACCTATCAAGGGAGTTGAAACTTTTGTCTATTCCAGGAGCAGTTTTGGGTGGTGATGTGTTTAAACTGTTCAGGAACCTTGCCGAAAACATCAAAAGCATTTTTAGGTGGTTTGATGATGAGAGGACAAGCAATTACAGTGCATTGTACCAGGTCATCAGCCAGACCCGATTTGAAAAATCAATCCCAGAAGAAATAGACCGCATCATTGGCGATGATGGCAGGGTGGTTGATACTGCATCAGAGGATCTTGCTAGGATTCGCATGGCACTGTACAGGAAAAGAAATGAGCAGCGCCGAACTTTTGATCGAATGTTGAGCAAGCTCCAGAAATCAGGATACATTGCGGATATAGAAGAATCCTTCCTCAACGGCCGAAGAGTGCTTGCCATTTATGCCGAACACAAGAGGATTGTCAAGGGTATCCTTCATGGCGAAAGTGATACAAGGCGTACTTCTTTCATTGAACCCGAAGAGACAATTGAAGTAAACAATGAAATCTTCTCCCTCGAAAATGATGAACGCGACGAAGAGTACAAAATACTAAGAGACCTGACTGCAAGGCTTTCATTCCAAAGCCCATTGTTGAAACAATACATGGAAGTGCTGGGTGAATACGATTTCATAAGGGCCAAGGCCAAGCTTGCCCAAACAATGGATGCCCATATTCCACATGTGGAAGACAGTTCAGGCATCAAGTTGATCAAGGCCTACCATCCACTGTTGCTGATCTATAATAAAAAGTCAGGCAAGCAGGTGGTGCCACTCGATCTTACCCTTGATGAAAAGAACAGGATTCTCCTGATCTCAGGACCCAATGCAGGAGGTAAAACCGTTTGTTTAAAAACGACAGGCCTGTTGCAGATGATGGTTCAATCCGGACTGTTGGTGCCTGTTCATCCCGATTCTGTGTTTGGAATTTTCAAACAACTCATGATCCATATTGGGGATACCCAGAGCATAGAATTTGAACTCAGTACTTATAGTGCGCACCTCAAGAACATGAAACATTTCATGGAAGATGCCAATGGCAGAACCATGTTTTTCATTGATGAACTGGGCAGTGGATCTGATCCCAATTTAGGAGGGGCATTTGCGGAAGTGTTTCTTGAACAATTGCTAAAACGCCATGCTTACGGTATTGTGACCACGCATTACCTGAACCTTAAGGTAATGGCCAGCAAGACATCCGGCATTATCAATGGTGCCATGGCTTTTGATGAAAAAAGCCTGCTGCCCCTGTATAAATTGAATCTTGGAAAGCCTGGCAGCTCTTATACTTTTGCCATTGCAGAACGCATTGGTCTTTCCCAGGAGCTCATCAACAGGGCAAAGGAATTGGTGGATGAGAATCATTTTACCCTGGATAAATTGCTCAACCGAACCGAGCAGGATTTGCGCAAGATTGAAGGAAAGGAAAAGGATTTGCAGAAAATGATCAAGGAAAATGAATTGTTGAGAAAGTCCTTGAATCAACAGCTGGAAAGGGAAAAGCACAGTCAGCAAGTGGAGTTGCTCAAACACCAGAACCTGGTTTCCCAGGAAAAACTGGTTTACCTGAAAGACATGGAGCGCAAGCTGAAGCAGATTGTGTTTGATTGGCGAAGGTCTGAATCTGATCAAGACAAGAAGCAACTGATGAAAAATCTCCAAGCCCTTCTTTTCAACCAAAAGGAGAAGCAGGTTACTGAGAAGAAAAAGAAAAAACTCGACAGCCGGTACATGGAAACGGGCAAGCCGCCTGTTCCTGGAGATATGGTGCTGATGAGCCAGAACAACAAGGTTGGTGTACTGGCATCATTGAGGGGAAAGAAGGCAGTTGTCAATCTTGGCACCATGCCGCTCCAGGTCAATTTCGATGATCTTGTTGCAGTTATTGAAAAGCAAGTAGAACAATAGGTTTAAATTGTATTCATTCTAAACGTTTCATGCATGAAAGTTCTTCGATTGAAAAGCCTCTCTTTTTTCTTGATCCTTATTTTGATGGCCGGCCAGTCGGTTGCACAACAAAAAACCAATCCGGATTCCATCAGGCAAAAAATGCAATGGTTTGCAGATGCCAAGTTGGGGATTTTTATTCATTGGGGTATTTATGCGGTAGCTGATGTCTCAGAAAGCTGGAGCTTTCACAACAAACAGATTTCTTGGAAGGATTACATGAACCAGGCCAATAGTTTTACAGCATCAAAATATGATCCTGCCGATTGGGCTTCGTTGATTGCTGCATCAGGTGCAAGGTATTCAGTCATCACCACCAAACACCATGATGGTGTGGCACTCTGGGACACCAAAGAAAACCATTACAGTACGGTAAAAAATACGCCTGCCAAGCGGGATCTCCTGACACCATTTTACCAAGAATTGAGAAAAAGAAATGTAAAGGCCGGTGCTTATTTTTCGTTGATCGATTGGAGTCATCCAGACTATCCAGGATTTTTGAAGGACAGCAGCCGATATGCCATTAAAAATGATTTGGTAAGATGGGATCGGTTTAAACAATTCTATCAGAACCAGTTGAATGAAGTTACTGCACAGTTCAAGCCAGACTTGTATTGGTTTGATGGTGATTGGGAACATTCAGCAGAAGAGTGGGAAAGCCAAAAAGTTCGTGAAGGAATACTAAAGAGCAATCCTGCTGCAATCATCAATGGCCGTTTGATGGGGTATGGGGATTATGAAACACCAGAGCAAAATGTACCAGTAAGCCGACCCAGGTATGATTGGTGGGAATTGTGTATGACCACCAATAACAATTGGGGTTATAGAAAAACCGATACTGCCTGGAAAACCCCATATGAAATCATAGCGCTATTCGCAGACATCATCAGCACAGGAGGTAATCTCCTGCTCGATATAGGCCCTAGAGAAGATGGTACCATCCCCAAAGAGCAACGCCATATCCTCACCGAGTTGGGAGCCTGGAACAAGAAGCATGAAAAGGCCATTTTTGGAACCTTGGGTGGAATTGCGCCGGGTCATTTTTACGGACCAACTACCATTTCAAAGGATTCGAGTTCTCTGTTCCTCTTTTTACAAGGACAAACATCCGGAACCATCATGGTAAAGGGCCTGAGCAATCAGATCAAGGAGATAAAAGTGTTGGGAAATGGAACCAAGCTAAAGCACAAGGTGGTGGGTAAAATATCCTGGAGTCCTGTGCCAGGATTGGTTTACATCGATATTCCCAAGGGTGTTCAAGACAAATACATTACTGTACTTGAGTTGAAATTGGACAAGCCTGTACAATTATACAAGGGACATGGAGGGTTCCTGATCAACTAATACATGTGTTGATCGATCGCTTTTACCTGTATACCTGATTTATGCAGGCATTGTAAAGATCTGGTGCATCAGGACCCATTTTTCACCGGGTTTAGCCCAGGGAATAGGTTGCTGGTATTTGTCCATCAAAGCCTCCCATTCCTGGACTTTGGCATTAGAAGCATCTGCTTTTCCCTTGGCCTCAAAGCTGAAGTTATCTTCTGTTGTCATGATCATAAAGAGGCGGTTGCCTGTTCTGAAAATGTCCATGGTCAGAATCCCACTGTCCCGAATTCCTTCTATATTTTCTGCCCAAACTGCCCGATGATGTCGTTCGTACTCTTCAATCAGTGCTGGATCATCTTTTAGATCATTGGCAAGACAATAGGTTTTCATGCTGCATTTTTTTGGGGTTGATGTCCTTTTAATCCAAAATACAAAACAACCAGAAAGCATACCATCGGAACTGTATAGCCAATCTGGATATTATCATTCGCATTGTCAATGATATTGCCCATGATCACAGGGAAGATTGCTCCTCCGATGATGGCCATTACAATCAGGGAAGAAGCCGGTTTGGTATTCTCCTTCATGTCTTTGATGCCAAGAGAGAAAATGGTTGGAAACATGATGGACATGAAAAATCCGAGTCCGCCCAATGCGATGACTACATATTGACCATCTGCATAAATGGCCACAAGGCTGAGCAAAATACAGGCAACTGAATAAAGTGACAGAAGTTTTGCGGGAGCAATGAACCGCATCATGGCAGTTCCTGCAAACCTGCCCACCATGAACAACAATCCATAAATGCCAAGATAGTAGCCGGCAGTTTTCTCATCAACGCCACCACCTGAGATGGCCATTCTTACAAAGAAACTGGTCACACAAACCTGTGCACCAACATAAAACAATTGCGCAACGACGGCCCAGACAAGGTGCTTTTGTTTCAATGCATCTCCAAGGCTTCCAGCATTTGTTCCTTCTTCCTCTTCCTTGAATTCAGGAAACTTGTTGACAAAGAAAAGGATGGCAATGCCCACGAGAAAAATTCCAAGGAGCATGTAAGGCATTTTGACAGAAGCCGCTTCACCACTGAGATAGGCAATCTTATCTACTTCAGACATGAGGGCCAATTCTTCCTGCGAATATTCTTTACCGGAAAGAATGAACATGGTTCCCATCACTGGAGCAAGAAATGCTGCAAGGCCATTGAAGGATTGCGCCAGATTAAGCCTGGCAGTAGCCGATTCAGCGTCTCCTAGTTTGGTGGCATAAGGATTGGCTGCTGTTTCGAGGATGGTCAATCCGCATCCGATGATGAACAGCCCCAACAGAAATACTTCGTATGTTCTTGAGTTGGCTGCTGGGACAAAAAGAAAAGCTCCGGTGGCAAATACAAGGAGCCCTGTGATGATGCCTTTTTTATAGCCGAATTTTTTCAGGATTATTCCGGCAGGAATTGCTGCCAGGAAGTAGGCGAGGTAGACCGCTGTGTCAACAAAGGTTGATTGCATATTGCTCAGCTGTAAAGCCTTTCTCAAATGGGGAATAAGAATACCATTGAGGTTGTTGGCAATTCCCCATAAAAAGAAAAGGCTTGTTACCAGAATGAAGGGAAGCAGGTAGTTGTTTTTGGTTTTGGTCATGGCAAGGTTTTTTTTATTGTAAGGCTGCTCTGTCAAGGTGAACATAACCACCATCAATGTGGATGATCTGTCCGGTTGTATGGGAAGATTTATGTGATAGAAGGAATACAACCATGTTGGCGATTTCCTCACCGGTTGTCATTCTTTTTTCCAATGGAATCCTGTCTGTAATTTTTTTCAAGGTTTCTTCAGGGTTGGAAAGGGTTTTGATCCAACGGTCATAAAGTGGTGTGTAACATTCTGCAACGATGACTGAATTTACACGGATGCCATACTTGAGCAGTTCTACAGCCCATTCACGGGTCAATGCATTCCTTCCTCCATTGGCTGCTGCATAGCCGGAAGTGCCGCCCTGTCCGGTTTCTGCCACTTTTGAACCTATGTTTACAATTGCGCCCTTGTTCTTGATCAATTCAGGAAGCGCGGCCTGCACAACAAGATAATAATGAATCACATTGCTGTGCAAAGACTTCACAAATCCTTCATAGTCGCCAGTTTCCAGTCCAACGCCATCATTGACGCCTGCATTGTTCACAACGCCATCAATCCTGCCAAACTGCATCAGCACCTGATCAACAGCAGCCTTGCATTGAGCAGGGTCATTCAATTCTGCCTTCACCTGACCACCGGTTCCAATTTGATCAAGCAGTGCCTGATTGTCGGCCTCGCTTCTGCCCAAAATGACTGGAAATGCACCTTCTGCTGCAAGCACCCTGGTAATGGCTTCGCCGATTCCTTTTGCTCCGCCAGTTACAATGATCACTTTCCCTTTTAATTGTAAATCCATGTTTATATTTTATAAAATGCTGCAGTATTGGTTCCAAAAATCTTTTCTCTCTCTGTATTATTGAGTTGCTCAGCAAAACGATCTACCACATCATGAACCTGCTTGTAGCTTCCTGCCAACAGGCAGACAGGCCAATCTGAGCCAAAGCAGATCCTGTCAATGCCGAAATACTCTGCCGCTGTTTCCATGTATGGCATGATGTCGTCATAGGTCCAGTGTTGATAGTCTGCCTCGGTCAGCATGCCACTCAACTTGCAATAAATGTTGGGATTGGCAGAGAGAATCCTCAGATGCTCTTTCCATTGTTTGATTTCCTTGTTTTTAATATCCGGCTTTCCGATATGATCCAGGATCAGCCTGTTGTCCGGAAGTTTATCAGTGAATCTTACCAATGATTCCATTTGTTGATGGAACACGAGCAGGTCATAGGTAAAATCAAATTGGTTAAGGCGCAAAACGTTTTTTAAAAAAACTGGATTTTTCAGGTAGGCCTCATCTTCTGTGCCTTGCATGATGCAGCGAAATCCTGCCAGTTTTTGCTGAGGTTTTAACATCAGCAACTCATCTTCGACATCATCCTTTCGAAGATCAACCCAGCCCACCACAGCCTTGATATAATCGTTCTTCTTGGCAAGGCCAAGCAGGAACTCCGTTTCGGCCATGGTTTCATCTGCTTGAACTGCAATGGTTCCATCAAATTTCAACTCTTTCAGCAGAGGTGCAAGATCTCCAGGACTAAAATCCCTTTTGATGACTTTCATGTCATCATTGATCCAGGAATGTTTGATGGGATCATAGTTCCAGAAATGCTGGTGAGCATCAATTCTCATGGGCGATGGCAATTTGGTGTTGTTCTCCAAGTCCTTCAATTCCTAAATGAATTGTATCGCCGGCTTTCAAATACCAGGGTTCAGGTTTTTGTCCAAGCCCAACTCCTTCAGGAGTGCCAGTGCTGATGACATCACCAGGCAGGAGGGTCATGAATTGAGAGATATAACTCACTAGATGTGGAATATTGAATATGAGGTCTGAAGTGCTGGAATCCTGCATCCGCTTTCCGTTGACGTCCAGCCAAAGGTGAAGTTGATGTGGGTCGGCCACTTCGTCTCTGGTAACAAGGTAAGGGCCCATTGGGGCAAAGCTGTCACAACTTTTGCCTTTGACCCACTGTCCGCCCCTTTCCAATTGGAATGCCCTTTCACTATAATCATTATGAAGACAATAGCCGGCAATATATTCCATTGCATTTTCCTCGCTTACGTATGATGCTTTCTTTCCAATGACTATAGCAAGCTCTACTTCCCAATCCGTTTTAAGGGATCCTTTGGGAATAATGACAGGATGGTTAGGCCCAACGAGTGCAGAGGTACTTTTGAAAAACAAGACAGGTTCTTTGGGTACATCCATGCCGCTTTCCCTGGCATGCTTGGCATAATTAAGGCCAACACAAATGATTTTAGAGGGCCTTCCAACGCAAGAAAGGTAATTGATCTCACCAGTAATTTCACTGCAGCTTTCTCCATGTTCGCTGATCCATGCAGCAAGTTTTTCAATGCCATTTGAGTCAAAAAAATGTTCTGTCAGGTCCATGCCAGATCCAGAGATATCGATGTTTTTTCCTTGTTGATCCACCATGCCAAGTCCGACAGCACCGGACTTTTCAAATCTGAAAAGTTTCATATGTTAGGTTTAATTGTTTAATCGAATGAATCCGCCATCGATGGGGTAGTCGCAGCCCGTAATAAACGAGGCTTGCTTACTGCACAAAAAGAAGGAAAGGGTGGCAATTTCATCTGGCTTTCCCATTCTTCCGATGGGTTGACTTTGTGAAAGTTTATGGAACATCTCTTGTTGATTGCCTGGATAATGTTTGTTGATGAATCCGTCAACAAAAGGAGTATGCACCCTGGCGGGTGAAATGCAGTTGCAACGAATGCCTTTCTTTATAAAATCTCTTGCAACACTCAGTGTCATGGAGAGGATCGCCCCTTTGCTCATGCTGTAGGCAAACCGATCGGTGATGCCAACCGTTGCTGCAATCGAGGCCATGTTTAAAATTACACCTTCGCCTTGCTCTTCCATGAATGGAAGGCAGGCATTCATACAGTTGTAAGCCCCTTTGACATTGACATTGAAAATTTTTTGAAAATCTTCCTCTGAAGTATTCATGGCATTCCCAATATGAGCAATGCCGGCATTGTTGACCAGAATGCCAATCCCGCGTTGGATGGCAATTACGGACACAAGTTCTTTTACCTGTTGTTGATTGGTGATGTCCACTTCATGAAAATGGACTGTATCCTTGTCTAATTTTGCTGCTTCAAGGGTTTCAACACTTGGTTTGTTCAGGTCCAGCACATCAATGATGGCCCCTTGCTCATGGAACAATTTGACAATGGACAGCCCAATGCCGCTGGCACCTCCGGTTACAATTACATATGGACTGGCAAGTTCAAAGGGAGAAGCTGGCATGGTTGAGATTATATTGGGTTAATGCCGACAATTTAAGATAATCCCTACTATTTATTTTAATAAAAGCATATTTTTAGAAACAATTTATCCCGTGCCATTCATTTAATAACTCCATTTGATGGTATCGCGACAATTGCTTCAAAAAACAAAATAATTAAATACAGTATCATGCGATTTCTTAGGAAAATTTTGCCATTATGTTTATTCTTGCTCTCAGGGTTTATTTTCGCTCAAGCCCCTCCAGAGCCATACGGAGCTTTGCCTTCTGCAAGACAGCTTGCATGGCATCAGGTAGAAGTTTATGGCCTGGTGCATTTTACGCCCACAACCTTTGAAAACAAGGAATGGGGATATGGTGATGCTGATCCCAAGATTTTCAATCCCAAAGAATTTGATGCAGACAAGATTGTGGCTGCATTCAAGGCTGGTGGATTAAAAGGGCTGGTCCTCATAGCCAAACACCATGATGGTTTTGCGCTTTGGCCAACTAAAACGGCTGCTTACAACATCAGTCAATCTCCATTTCGTGATGGCAAGGGGGATATGGTAAAAGAATTTGAACAGGCCTGTAGAAAAGCAGGGATTAAATTCGGGGTGTATTGTTCTCCCTGGGACAGGAACAACCCTGTTTATGGCTCCCATGAATATGTAAAGATCTACAGACAACAGTTGACTGAACTCTATACCAATTATGGCGAACTGTTCATGTCCTGGCATGATGGCGCCAATGGTGGAGACGGTTATTATGGTGGTGCCCGAACAACAAAGAAAATAGATCGCAATACCTATTATGGTTGGGATACAACCTGGGCGATTACACGAAAGCTGCAGCCGATGGCCAATCTTTTCAGTGATATTGGCTGGGATGTGAGATGGGTTGGCAATGAAAGTGGCTTTGCCGGTGAAACCTCTTGGGCCACTTTTACTCCTGTTCCAGCAAATGGTATGAATGAAGCCATCCCAGGTAATCTGAAACATGAGTTCAATCCTTTTGGTACCCGTGGAGGCAAGAACTGGGTGCCCGCAGAATGTGATGTTCCTTTGAGGCCAGGTTGGTTTTACCATCCCGAACAGAAAGGGAAAACAAAAACACCTGAACAGCTTTTTTCACTTTACCTGAAAAGTGTGGGAAGAGGCGCTGCATTGGATCTTGGTATTGCACCTGATACCCGCGGTTTGTTGGACGATGAGGATGTTAAATCCCTGGAGGGTTTTGGTAAACTGGTAGAGGCGAGTTTCAAATATAATCTGGCCCAAGCGGCTACGCTCAGGGTATCCAACAAGAGAAGTAAATCCTACAAGGGAATGTTTGTACTCGACCAGATGATAGACTCTTATTGGGCTACTGAAGACACTGTCAAAACTGCTGACATCAACCTGACGTGGACTTCGGATCAGACCTTTGACCTGATCAAGATGAGAGAGTATATTCCCTTGGGGCAACGCATCGATTCTGTTGAAGTGGATGCCATGATCAATGGCAACTGGACCAAAATAGCCGCTGCAACTTCCATTGGAGCCTGTAGAATTATTCACCTCAGTGAACCGGTCAAAACCTCCCAACTCCGTTTTCGTATTGCTGCCCCTGTATGCATTGCCATGAGTGAGGTGGGAGTCTATAAAAAGGCAAATTTGTAGTCAATTTTGTCTTTACATCCTA
>CALPWM020000067.1 GCA_943327275.2 Chitinophaga pinensis | reverse complement strand
TTTCATGCTTCCCCAAACTCGCCCATCGTGGTTGTGCTTGAGAACGTGAGGAGCATGCACAATGTGGGCAGCGTTTTCAGAACAGCCGATGCCTTCAGGGTGGAAAAAATATACCTCTGCGGTTATACCCCAAGGCCCCCGCACCGCGACATCAACAAAACTGCTCTGGGCGCAACAGAAACCGTAGCATGGACAGGCCATGAAGATGGAGTATCTGCTATTGCCGAATTGAAAGAGCAAGGTTATTCCGTCTACGCAGTGGAGCAGGTACACAACAGCATCTCATTGGAAAGTTTTAACTACAAATCTGGTGATAAAATAGCGGTTGTATTTGGGAACGAGGCAGAGGGGGTAAGTGAAGAGATGATTGCAGCAGCTGATGGATGCATCGAGATACCGCAGTTCGGCAGCAAGCATTCCTTCAACATCAGTGTAGCCGCCGGAATAGTTTTGTGGGAGCTTTTCAAGGCCGCAGAAAAAATATCTGAATAATCATTTGAGGGAACTGTAAACCATGGCCATGAAAAAAATCAACAAGTACCTGTCGCTCATCAAGTTCTCCCATACCATTTTTGCCATGCCATTTGCACTGGTCGGGTTTTTCATGGGCGTTTTTTTTCTGGGTCAAAAAGAAGAGACAGGCAAGAAAGGCGGGGAGATTGTGGCTGATTATTTTTCATCCCATCTTGTCATTTTCTTGTTCGTGATTCTTTGCATGGTATTTGCGAGAAGCGCAGCCATGGCATTTAACAGGTACCTCGACAGGGAGTTTGATGCAAAAAATCCACGCACTGCCATCCGTGAAATCCCCAGAGGCCTGATCAGTCCAGCCAGCGCACTGCGCTTTACCATCCTCAACGCATTGCTATTTATGGGGTCGGCATACATGATCAACAGCATTTGTTTTCTGCTCTCCCCTGTTGCCCTGCTGGTCATCCTGGGATACAGTTATACAAAACGATTCACAGCCCTTTGCCATATTGTTTTAGGCATTGGGCTTTCCCTGGCCCCCACAGGAGCTTTCATCGCTGTAACAGAAACCATAGACGCCTCAGTTGTCTTTCTTTCATTGGCCGTCATTGGTTGGGTCAGTGGATTCGACATCATCTATTCCCTGCAGGATGAAGCATTTGATAGCCAAGAAGGACTGTCTTCCATTCCTGCCAAAATGGGCAGAAAAAATGCATTGCTGGTTTCTCGTTTGCTGCATGCATCTACGATCCTGCTTCTTTTCAGCAGTGGCTATCTCTTTGGACTGCACTGGCTATTTGCGACTGGAGCTGCGCTTTTTTCAGGACTACTGATCTACCAGCAGAGCATTGTTAAAGTGGATGACTTGAGCAGGGTGAACATCGCCTTCATGACGGCCAATGGCATTGCAAGCATAGTATTTGCAATGTTTACTATCGCAGACCTCATCTTTTTAAACTAGATCATGGCAAGGATTATAGCATTGGATTATGGCAACAAAAGAACCGGCATTGCCGTCACCGATCCCATGAAGATCATTGCCACTGGTCTGACAACCGTTGACACGCAAAAACTTTTTGAATTTTTAAAAGCCTATGTTGCCAAAGAACCTGTAGAAAGAATCCTGATTGGCGAGCCCTATCAATTGGATGGAACGCCCACCCACTCTACTGAAGGAGCCAAGCATTGCATCAGGAGATTGAAGAATAGTTTCCCCGAGATCCCTATTGAAACGGTTGATGAAAGCCATTCTTCCAAGATGGCATCAAGGGCGATGGTAGAAATGGGCATGAAGAAAAAAGACCGTCAGAAAAAAGGCATGATCGATGAAATTGCGGCCTGCCTTTTGTTGCAGGAGTACCTTGAAAGAAGCGAAAGCTAAAGCCTCTTATCAGATTATTTTTTCGGAAGGATCATTTTATACCCTGACTTCACCCTGCCTGCACTGATATCGTCCAGTTTTTTCTTGAGTAATTTTTTCTTGAGCAATGAGATCCTGTCGATGAAAAGCTTTCCATCGATATGGTCGTATTCATGCAGGATAACTCTTGCATTGAGGCCCTTGAATGTTTCTGTTTTTTGAACGAAATTTTCGTCACAGTACTGGATGGTGACCGTGCTTTCTCGGCTGACTTCTTCTCTAAATCCGGGCAAGCTCAAACAACCTTCGTCACAAGACCATGGCGTGCCATTCAAAGCTGTGATATGGGCATTGATGAAGATGGCTTTTCGACCTGTTTCTCCCTCAAATTGCTTGCGCTCTTCTTCGTCGCTGTTGTTGTATACCTGCTCCGTATCGAAAACAAACAAGCGGATTGCTCTGTTGATCTGTGGAGCAGCCAAGCCCATGCCATGGGCATTGTACATGGTTTCCCACATGTCATCCAGCAATTTTTTCAGTTCCGGATAATCAGGTGTTATGTCAGTGCAAACCTGACGGAGTACAGGATGCCCGTATGCTACAATGGGGAGAATCATGTTGCAAATATAATAAAGTACTAGCCGTTATAGAGCAGGTCGTAATACTCGGCCGCCATCCTGTTGGAATCGAACTTGAACCGGACGTCCTTCATTCCATTTTGCACAATCTGGCGCCAGGTATGCGGCGCTTCATAGTACAAAGGAAGCACCTCCTCTTTGAGGATCCTGTACAATTCATCCAGATCATATTGATCCTGGTCTTGCACATGCATATTTTCATAGTCTTGTGGAGGTACTACAAAACCATTGTTGCCGTGGTTGATGAATTCAACGATCCATCCATCATTGGTGGATACGTTAACAGCGCCATTCATGGCGGCCGTCATACCGCTTGTGCCTGAAGCTTCACGGGGTACGCGGGGATTGTTCAGCCAAACGTCAGAAGCCTGCTTGAGGCGCTTGCTCAGCCCCAATTCATAGCCCGTACAAACGGCCATGTTATGGTAGGCCTTGCTCACATGAACAAGGTGATTGAACTCTGTGATGGCAGGATAGTCTACCGGATAAGGCTTTCCTGCCCAGATGATCTGTACTGGATACTTGGAGTTGTTCAACAATTCCTCAAATCTTTCCCTGTCGCGGGTAAGCAGATCAGCACGCTTATATCCAGCAAAACGACGTGCCCAAACAATGGTAAATACATCAGGGTCCATCAATTTTCCAGTCTGATCGGCAACCATATCAAATGCTCTTTTCTTCAGGAATCTTTTCCTGTCGATAAAGCGCTCCTCATTTTGCTCATCCATGGAAAAATACAATTGCTTGTCTGCCCAATAGCGCCAGTTTTGGGAATTGGTGATGTGGATGATCGGGCAAACCCCCTCATGCTTGTTCCACATTTTTCGGCTCACATGACCATGCAATTCAGAAACGGCATTGGAAAGTCGGGCAAAGCGCAAAGCCACCAGGGAGTGGTTGAACTGATCGTCCTCCAGGCCTGTGATTTCCCTGACCTTTTCAAGGGGCATACCACAGAAATAAGACATTTTGTTGCAGAGGTAAATGTCATGCTTTTCGTTGCCAGCCTCTTCGGGCGTATGGGTGGTAAACACCAACTGCTTTTTCAACGCAGCCAGGTTTCCGCCATTTTTATTCAGGAGGTAGAAGGCTGCAGAGATCGCATGTGCCTCATTGAGGTGGTATACATCGGGCTTGAATCCCAGCTCATCCACCAGCTTGGCACCACCAACGCCCAACAGAATGAACTGGGCAACCTTGGTGGCTACATTGGCGTCATAAAGCCTGTGGGTGATGGTTTGAGAGACATAATCATTTTCCGGACAATCCGTGCTCAGCAGGAAAAGTGGTGCAGATTTGAATGTCTCAGGATTCAGGTAAAGTACTTTCACCCAAACTGGGGCATCATGGATCATGATCTGAAACTTGATGCCAGTATCTTCCAGGAAATTATAGATCTTTTCATTCCACTGCACCTGCAAGGTTTGGTCCTGGTTCCTTGCTTGATCATAGTATCCGTATTTCCAAAGGATCCCAATGCCAATGAGGTTTTGGCGCAGTTCATAGGCACTTCTCAGGTGAGATCCGGAAAGAAATCCCAGTCCTCCACTGTATATCTTCAAAGGCTGGTGAATGGCAAATTCCATGGAGAAATATGCTGCCTTTTTTTCGTATTGAGAATCTATTGCGTAGGGTAATTTGTAATGCTTGAAATTTGACATGCCTGAGCTGATTAATGAGCATGCAAGATACCCCGTTTTTTTTGGAACGAAATTTGCAAATGATTTAGGATGTACTTAAATTGGCTCCAATTCATGCATATGCAAAGATTAACAATCTGTGCGCTACTCCTTGTTTTAATGGTCTCTTGCGGAAAAAAGTCGAAAGACATCAATACAGATGAGGCTATTGAGACAATCGACTTCATTGAATCCTTCCCCCTGCGCGCACTGCCCATCATGATCCAACAGAAAGATTTGAAAAAAAATGAATCTGATAGTTTTTTCATAAAAAACACAGTTGTTTCTCAATTTTTGCCAGATAGTATTTTCAAAGCTGCCTTCCCGAGAACAAAAGATGTTCGTTTTCACAGAAAAGGAAGATACAAGGCAGAAGAAACTGGAGAAACCTACCTTTTCCTTTCTGCAGAAAAGAAGGATAAAAAGATGATTTACCTGCTTTGCTTTGATGCCAACAATGTTTTCAAGGCTTCCATGCCGCTTGTTGAAAAAAACAACAATCCAGGCGTATTAACAGAGGGTGGCATTGACAAAAGACTTACTGTCATCAAGACTAGGAATACCCAATCAAAGGATGGAAAAGCCTACTACAACAAGAGTGCCTATGTCTATAATACAGAGGGCCTGTTCACCCTGATCCTTACAGAAAGCAATGAGCCGGTGGAAGAAAAAACTGTTTTCAACCCCATTGATACCCTATCAAGAAAGGATGCTTTGAGCGGAGACTATAAACAGGATAAGAAAAATTTTGTTTCGATCCGGGATGGAGGAAAAGCCGGCAAACTCTTGTTCTTTATTAATATTGAAAAGCCAGGCAATGGCTGCGATGGAAGTTTAAGGGGTGATATGGTTCAGGTCAAGCCTCGGGTGTATCACTACAACAAAGCAGATGACCATTGTGTACTGGAGTTCAGTTTCAATGGAAAGTCTGTGCAGGTGAAGGAATTGGAAGCCTGTGGCAATCACCGTGGTGTCAGGTGTTCTTTTGATGGCAGGTTCAAAAAATAATTTATTTCTTGCTTAAATTCGGTTTGAGCAATGACACCTGGGGTTATTCCAATACGACACCTTGCAAAATATCTTCAAGATTCTCCCTTCGGCGGATCAATTTCAGTTCTTCATTGGATACCAATACTTCCGCAGGACGACAGCGGGAATTGAAGCGTGAGCTCATCTCGAAGCCATAAGCCCCTGCATTGTTGAATAGAATAATATCGTTAGGACGTACTTCATTGAGCTCCCTGTCCCATGCAAAAGTATCGGTCTCGCAGATGTTTCCTACAATGTTGTAGGTCTTCTGCTCCGCTTCGGGATTGGATATATTTGAAATCTTGTGGTAAGCATCATAGAACATCGGACGGATCAGGTGATTGAACCCACTGTTCACCCCAACAAAAGTCCTTGAGGGCCCTTGCTTGGTGATGTTCGCGCGAACCAAAAAATAACCAGCCTGGCTGACCAGGTATTTTCCGGGTTCAAACCAAACCTGAAATTTCTTGCCCGTTGATTGTTCAAAAGCTTCAAAGGTATCGGCCAGTTTTTCTCCCAATGCTTCCATGTCGGTGCCCACCTCATCTGGTTTGTATGGCACCTTAAAACCTCCACCCAGATCAACAATGGTCAGGTCAGGAAAATATTTTGTCTGTTCCAACACCAGCTCCAGTCCCTTCACAAAAACTTCCAGGTCTTTGATTTCACTTCCTGTATGGATGTGCAGGCCTTTTACAGAGACCTTGGTGCGATGCATTACATCTATGATCTGTTGCACTTGTTCCATAGAGATCCCAAATTTGGAATCGACATGCCCGGTTGAAATCTTGATGTTTCCACCTGCCATGATGTGCGGATTCAAGCGGATGATGACCGGATAACCATCCCCAAAATGATTCCCGAACTCCTCCAAGAGTGCAAGGTTGTCAATGTTGATGTTCACGTTCAAGGCCGTTGCCTCCAGGTATTCATCAAATGCTACACTGTTGGGCGTAAAGATGATGCGGTCTGAGGAAAAACCAGCTTTGAGGGCCAGTTGCACTTCATTGATGCTGACACAATCAATGCCAGAGCCCTGTTGTTCAAGGATCTTGAGGATATTGATATTGGTCAGGGCCTTGCAGGCATAGAATATTTTGACATCCGATCTGCGAAACGCTTGCTTCAGGGAAGCATATTGGAACTTGATTTGCGCTTCATCATACACATACAAGGGGGTTCCAAATTTGGCTGCAGCGTTGAGGAGGGTATCGTTGGAGAGCATTTTAGTAGAGGGGGTTGAAGAAAGGTTTAGGAATTGCTCTCTTCTTCGGAGGCATCAGCCAACCCTTCATTTGTATCAGATGCTGCTGGAGGAAGATTGAAAGAAGTGTCTTCCTCAGTTATTTCGAAAGAAGCACTACCATCTTCAGCCTGTGTATTTTCAGATGAATCAGCAGTTCCGTCTGTTTCAAAGTGCTCAGCATTGACCAAGGTCGGAGTCACCATTTGTTCAGCCAGTACTTCACTTATTTTTGGAAGTTCGTCAGAAGAATTGATCCCGAAATAGTCCATAAAATGACGGGAAGTGCTGTAAATAAGTGGTTTACCCACCATGGTTTCGTTGCGACCGGAGATGATGATCAACTCTTTTTCAAGCAACTTTTGGATAGAATAATCACAGTTTACACCACGGATCGCTTCTATATCAGATTTGGTAATGGGCTGTTTGTAGGCGATGATGGCCAATGTTTCAAGGGCTGCCGTGGAGAGTCGCTTCAGGAACTTGTCGCCATTGAGTTGTGCAATGGTCTGATGGTATTCCCTTTTGGTCAGGAACTGCCATCCACCACCACTTTCCCTCAGCTCGAAAGGAAAGAATTCAGAATTGTACTTTTCCTTCACCCCTTCAATAGAGGTTTCCACCTGATCAATCACAACCTTGTCATCCATGAAACCGAAGGCACTGTTCACCAATTCAGTGATCTCAATAGCAGTGAGAGGCTTCTCACTGGCGAAGATCAGGGCTTCAATGTGTGTGATGAGGTTGGCTATTTCCATTGCTTAAGTAATGCTGTGCTGGCTTTTGGCCGGGTTTATGGGCGATAAATGTAGTGCAAAAACCTGATTTTATCCTTGTAAAGCCGCTGCACCACTCACAATTTCTGTAAGTTCTGTGGTGATGGCCGCCTGGCGGGCACGGTTATAAGAGATTTTTAATGATTTGAGGAGTTCATTGGCATTCTCAGAGGCCTTGTCCATTGCCGTCATCCGGGCGCCATGTTCTGAGGCATTGCCATCCAGCACAGCCTTGAACAATTGCGTGTTGAGGATTTTGGGCATCAACTCAGCAATCAACAGGTCTTTGTCTGGTTCAAAAATGAAATCAGACTTCTTTGAACTTCCACCTTTTGCAGGTTCATTCTTGGGAATGGGCAAAAAGACTTCGGAAGCATAGCGTTGAGTAGCCGCATTCTTGAATTCACTGTACACAATTTCAATGGCATCAAACTCTTTCTGCTTGAAGGCCTGTACTGCAGCCTGAGCGCAAGCTTGAACAGTTTCAAAGGACAGTTTAAGGAAGGTATCTTTAAACCGGACATCTACATTGTACCCGCGCTTTTGGAAGAACTCAGCCCCTTTCTTGCCAATGGCCCAGATGGTGAGGTTTCCGGCAGCTTGCACCGAGGCATATTTTTCAGCGATAGTAGCAATCGCCATTTTCTGGATGTTTGCATTGTAGGCTCCACAGAGACCGCGATCGCTGGTTACTACAATCATCAATACTTTCTTCACCTGCCTCTCTTCGGCCAGGGCGATGCTGTTGCCACCTTCGGAGTTGCTCACGATATTGCTGAGCATTTCCTGGAGCTTAGAGGCATATGGGCGCATTTGGATGATAGCATCCTGGGCGCGACGCAATTTGGCGGCACTCACCATCTTCATTGCCTTTGTGATCTGTTGGGTAGACTGTACCGATTTGATCCGGTTTCTTACTTCTTTTAACTGGCCTGCCATGGAAGGTTCAAATTTTGTGCAAAGTTATGAAAAGGTTTGCAATGTTGCGCTTTGACTTGAAGGGGTTGAGGAGGTTGAAGAGGTTGAGGGAGGTAGAGCCTGCTAGCCGAAGGCTGGGAGGTGAAGAGGCTTAAGTTCAATCTTATCCCTCAAAAGGCCAACTTAAAAAGGGCTACAACTTAACTTACGCACATTGATGTGAAAAACCCATAAATCCCCTTTTTCTAAGTGAAAATTCTTCCCGTAAGACGTGTATTTAACCTTTGAGCAGGGTGCTTGAGTTGGCATCTTTGATGTAAAAATGAAGATCATTGACTCCAAATCAGACCTCGGCTTCAAGAAAGTATTTGCAGAAAGGCCTCATCTGCTCATGAGCCTGCTGAACAACCTGCTGCCCCTCAGCAACCCCATCGTTTCACTTGAATACCTGAGCCCGGAACTCACACCAGACCAGGAAGATGGCAAAAATACCATCGTTGATGTTCGGTGTACCGACACCCAGAATAGGCATTTTATTGTTGAAATGCAGATAAGCAAACAAGCTGGCTTCGTTAAAAGGGTCATTACCAACATGACCAAAGTCTATTCCAGACAACTTTCTAAGGTTGACCCTTATATTTTGGCCCAACCGGTCTATTCACTCAATCTCTTGGACCATGCCTTATCAAACATTGAAAATAAGTGGTATCATCACTATACTTTGACCGAAAGAGAGTTTCATGACGACTATATAGATGAATTAAATCTCATCATGATCGAACTACCCAAATGGAGAAAATTAAATACTTTTGATTTGCAAAAACCCAAAGACCGTTGGCTTATGTACCTCTCAGACCCAAATATGTTCAGCAAATTTCTTACAGAAAAAGAACTTGCCCGCTACAATGAAATCAGTGAGGCCATCGAAGTATTGGAAACAAAAAACTTCACTCCAGAGCAAATCCGGGGATATGAGCTCTATATCGATAACATGCGGTCTTATGTTACAAACATGTCAGAAGCAAGAAGAGAAGGGATAGAACAGGGGATGGAAGATGGAATCAGGAAAGGAAAAGAAGAAGGAAGAGTTCAGTTGATCGATGACACAATCTCCATCCTGGATGACCTCGAAAATAAAACACTTTCAACAACACAGATTGCCGAAAAATACAATGTTGACCTTCGCTTTGTAGAGCGATTAAGCAAGTCAATAGATAAAGGCTAACATAAAGTAAATCTTGAAGAATTGGCGCAGCCATTTCAACTTCTTCAACCACCTCAACCTCTTCAACAAAAAAAAGCCCCCACCGTAAGGTGGGAGCTTTTCATCCATTAGAATGGTATTATTACTCTATTGGTTGGTGGCTGGGGGTAAAAATCCCCGGCCTCTTATTTTTGGACGACGATCCGTTGGAGGGATTGTTCGCCCGTTTCAGGGTAGGTCATTTTAATGGTGTAGACACCGGAATGTGAAATGTTCATCCTGTAGTTTGCATCGGTTACATTGTTAACCTGGCTGATAATTCTACCAGACTGATCGATTACTTGAATATTCATTTTCTTTCCGTCAGCTGTCCTGCTGATGTTCACTGCACCATTGCTTGGGTTAGGGAACACCATGGATACGCTTTGACCATTCAGTTTCACCACACGCACTTCAGTGTAGGTCAGTTTACCATCAAGATCTTCCTGAACAAGGCGGTAGAAAGAGGCTACACCAACTTTAGGAGCGGCATCGATGAAATTGTAGGTCAACATGCTTTGGCTGTTTCCGTCTTTTGCTTTTGAACCCACGAAACCGATTTGCTCAA
>CALPWM020000066.1 GCA_943327275.2 Chitinophaga pinensis | reverse complement strand
TCGTCAGGTATGCTGAATCTGGTTTTAATTTTTCAGAAATGCGGTGAACATTGATGGTTTGGAGCGCATTGGTATCTCCAAAAGTATTGGTCCATCTCAGGCAAAGTACTGCCGAATCAAGATAAAGGCTGTCAGGGACATTTTCAAAAGTAAGGGGATAATTGGTTGGTTTTAACTCCATAAAAATGGAGGCTGTAGTCTTTCCAAACTGGGGGTCATTGGAAATGTGTCCCAGGATAAATTGACCTGCATTACCATTAATATCCCTGCCCAAGCGGGGAACGAGTGAATCTGGTGTTGTGTATGTTGAACTAACCACCTCAAAAGTAGTATCAAATGTTATTACATTGTCAATGGCAGGAAGAAGTCCTGCGCCAATGTCTGTACCCTTGATTTTGGTACAATTTGAAAAGAATGCGATTGAAAAAACAAATACCAGGACTTTCAACAAACTTCGATATCTCACTTAATAAAATTTAACGTTTCCTGACTGATTAATTACTTGTTTGCAAGGTCGCCATACAATTGTAAATACTCTGTTAAATCAGAGTCCTGATTGTAGGGAATTACTTTCTTGCCTTTCACTTTGGAAAACTGATCGATCAATGTCTTTTCAACTTCCCCATCACCAAAGGAAATGGCATCAGCATAGGTAGCAGCTCCATTGAAAACGGCTGTATTGTCAATGTTTTTATAAGGATCAAGATCTTTTTCCTTGATTCCAACATTGATCATGCTTAATTTAATAAAATCATCCCCCAGTTTCTCAGTAAAGGTATTCTGACCTAGGGTAAATAAAACTTTACTGTTGCTGAATACAGGCTCTTTTTTATAGGCTGTTTTCAAAAAGAGCGGTATAAGACCGGTCATCCAACCACTGCAATGGATGATGTCTGGAGGCCAACCGAATTTTTTAACTGTCTCAAGGGCTCCTTTGCAGAAAAAAATGGAACGAATACCATTGTCGTCGTACCATTTTTCGTTTTCATCCTGGAATACAAATTTACGTTTGAACATATCCTCATTATCCAAAAAATAGACCTGGAGCCTGGCATTGGGCAGCGAAGCAACCTTGATTTGGAGGGGATAATCATCGTTTTCAATAGAAATATTGATGCCTGAGAGCCTAACCACCTCATGCAGACGATGTCTTCTTTCATTGATTGTTCCAAATCTGGGCATGATGCACCTTACTTCATAGCCAGTATCATTGGCTTTGATCGCAAGTTTATTTACGATTTCCGAGAACTCAGTGAGTTCAAGGTAAGGCGACATCTCGTTGGCTATAAAGAGAATTCTTTTTTTGCTTACCATTAGTTTGGATTGATGAAGCGGACGAAATTGCATGTAAAAATAAGAAATTTTATCGGATTTGCCTGCCAATAGCCATTCCAGGTCATTTTAGGCTGAATATTTGACAAAGATTTACATGTTCCTCAACCAAGCATTTGGTTAACTTTACCATTCAAAACAATAAAGTTTCATCAAAAGGGTCAAAACCATATTGCAGTTCATCATTTTCCTTTCATTGGGTATTTTCTTGATTTGGTTCTCTACTAAATCATTTACTGCAAATGAAATCAACAAAGTCAAACAATTGGTTTTCAATGCTAAACCTATAATTATTGTTCCCTGCATCCTCATCCTTGTACTCAGTCATTATATCCGAGCCATCAGATGGAAAATGTTGATAAAACCATTAGGAAAAAGCCCTGGGACCTTAAATGTCTTTCTTGCCGTGCTTACAGGTTTTTTCTTTAACCTTCTGTTTCCAAGATTGGGAGAAGTCATGAAATGCACCCTTCTTGGCAAGTATGAGAAAATTCCGGTTGATAATCTGATTGGCACGATGGTTGCAGAAAGGGTTTTGGACCTGATTTGCCTTGTTTTGGTCATATTTCTTGCCATATCAACACAAATTGATCTTGTTGGCGGATATGCAAAAGAGCTTTTTGATCAAATTCTGTCTAAATTAAATGCATCTCCAACAGCCATTCTGTTGATGGTCATGATTTTTATATCACTGGCTGTAATTTTTTACGTGATTTATATAAAAACCCGCCATTCTTCGTTCATTATAAAGATAAAAAATTGGATGAAGGGAATTGTAGAAGGACTGGTCAGTGTCAGGCAGGTAGAAAACAAGCCAATGTTCATTTTTTATACACTGGCTATATGGTTTCTTTACCTGGCCAGCATCAGGGTTGGTTTTTATGCCATGCAAGACCTGGTTCACCTTGGATGGGTCCCCTCACTATCTATCCTGACCTTTGGTAGTTTTGCAATGATTGCTACCCAAGGAGGCATTGGCGCTTATCAATTTGCAGTTCAAAAGACCCTGTTGTTGTATGGCGCAAAAGAAGTTTCAGGACTTGCTTTTGGATGGCTGTTATGGTCAGTTCAAACAGTTATGCTCTTCATTACCGGTCCTATTTCACTTATTCTGCTTTTCACATTAAACAAAAAATCAGTTAAAAGCTAATTAAATAATTAACAATCAACATTTTATATGAAAAATACCAGATGCTTTCCGATCGTGATCATGCTTGTCCTAAGTTACTCGTTTGTTGGAGCACAATCGCTCAATGAAAAACCCGATCCCTATAAAAAAGGGTGGCATTTAGAAGATCATCAATCTACTGGTATTTATGGTATTTCATTGGATAAGGCCTACAATGAATTCTTAACTGGGAAGACCCCAAAAAAGAAGGTTATTGTGGCGGTTATTGACTCGGGCATTGATACTGCACATGAAGATTTAAAACCAATCTTATGGCAAAACAGAAAAGAGATCCCAGGCAATGGTATTGATGATGACAAAAACGGTTACATTGATGACATCCACGGCTGGAATTTTATTGGTGGGAAAGATGGCAAGAACGTAGGTAAAGACAGCTACGAAGCAGTAAGGGTTTACTACAAGTTTAAGCCTGAATTCGGAAATGGCGCCGTAGATGAAAAAACCCTTTCGGAAGAGAAAAGAATACAGTATCAATTGTACACCAAAGCAAAAATCCAAATAGAAGCACAAGCAAAGGAGGCGGGTATGTATATTATGATACTAAAGGATCTGGTAGCAAAAATTCCTTCGGCAGACAGCATTGTTAAATTGTCGATGGGCAAGGAAAGTTATACTGGTGATGAGCTTCAAGATTTCAAACCGTCAGATGCCTCAGTGATCAAAGCGAAATCACTGGTATTGGGATTTTTCCAACAAACCAGGCAAATGGAAAACACCAATGTCAGCTTGATTGCTGATCTTATTCAATTTTATGAAGGAGAAAAATCAAAAGTAGAAGCAGTAGAAAAAGAACCTGTTAAGTATAGACAGGATGTTGTTAAAGACAATTACAATGATATCAATGATCGTTTTTATGGCAACAATGATCTTATGGGTACAGACGCTTCCCACGGCACGCATGTTGCCGGAATCATTGGAGCATCAAGGCAAAATCAGGTAGGCATCAATGGAGTAGCCAACCACGTTGAAATCATGACCATTCGTGCTGTTCCAGATGGAGATGAACATGACAAGGATATCGCCAATGCAATCCGCTATGCCGTAGACAATGGAGCCTGGGTGGTAAACATGAGCTTTGGTAAAAGCTTCTCTCCTGAGAAAAAATGGGTTGATGAGGCCGTGAAATATGCGGAGTCAAAAGGCGTCCTTTTGGTGCATGCAGCAGGCAATGATGCCAAAAATATTGATGTTGCTGACAATTTCCCTTCTCGCAATTTTGCGAATGATACGCTTAAGGTTTTTTCCAATTGGATAAACGTTGGAGCCAGTGGTGCAAGCGATACAGACTTGGCAGCTTCTTTCTCCAATTATGGAAAACGGGAAGTCAATGTTTTTGCTCCAGGCGTTAAAATTTATTCATCCATACCTGGTGGAAATACATATGGAGACAAAGATGGAACCAGCATGGCATCCCCTGTTGTTGCTGGTTTGGCAGCCCTCATCCTCTCCTATTATCCTGAATTAACAGCAGAACAGGTAAAACTCATCATTGAACGATCTGCGCTGAAACCATCCACTTCCAGTTTTACAAAACCTGGAACAGAAGATGAAAAAACAAATTTGGATCAGCTTTCCAAAACAGGTGGAATTGTCAATGCATTGGATGCGCTCAAATTGGCATCCACCATCAAAGGAGAAAGAAAGTCTTCGGAAGGCAATTCAGATAAATCCATTAAAAGAATGAAAAAATAAGTGATGAAACCAGTCAGTTCTGCCATCCGTCACCCTGCATTTTTCAATCGCTATGTTGAAGAGGTTAAACCAAGTGAAATCTGTGGTCTGCTGGAAACTTCTGTTAACTCGCTTGTTCAAGACTTAAATATCATCGCTTCTGTAGATAGTACATTTGCCTATGCTCCCGGTAAATGGAGTATCAATACCCTTATAAGGCATTGCATTGATGCAGAAATGATTTTTGCCTTCAGAGCACTTTCTATCGCCAGGCAAGACCCTCATCCTATCAGAAGTTTTGAAGAAAATCAATATGCAATTGAGTCAGAAAAAGCATATGATTTACAAATGCTTGTACAAGAGTTCGTTCATGTAAGATCTTCCACTGCGCTGCTTTTCAAAAGCTTTGATGAGGATTGGATGAACCGTTCAGGAATAACAGACAATGGAGAGCAAATGAGCTTGCTCTCCATTGGATACATTATCATTGGTCACTGGTTACACCATAGAAAAATACTGCAAACAAAATATGGTGTTGGACTCTGACAGTTAATTTCCTTTGACCAGAACAACTTGTCTTATCATGTCAGAGATGATTTGACAAGTCTCATTGATGTAAATATCTTTTGAAAGGTTTCCGATCCATTGCTTACGCCTTTCAAGTTTATCATTTTCAGTAGAAAGTTTTTTCTGGTCCAAATCCAGCATTTTCACGTCCATTACTTTGGTGGTTTTGTTCATTTCTTCAATTTTCTTGAACGACTCCCGGAGGCTTTTCTGACCCTCACGGTATTTGTTCAGCTGAAGGGAATAAACCCGCTGACTGGCTGTTTCCATGAGGCTGGAAGATTCCTTTATGGCATTGAATGTTGGATTGGCTGCAACCCTTGCAGCACTGGTTCTTTTTACATATTCCAAGTCATAACCTGGAGAAATACGATTGTAAAAAGCCCTGGGAATTTCATCCCATGGCAGTGCATCTGGATTGTCTTTTTCCCTGTATTTGAGGGTTTCATACTGATCAGGAAGAATAATGTTGGGTGTTACCCCCTTGAGTTGTGTAGAACCACCATTGATGCGGTAAAACTTTTGCAAAGTAAGTTTTATGGTTCCAATATCAGTGGGCTCTTTGTTGAAAAGACCAGTAGTAGGCTCCAAGCCAATATTGCGTTGAACTGTACCTTTTCCATAAGTGGAAGTACTGCCAATGACAACTCCGCGGCCATAATCCTGAATGGCAGCTGCAAAAATTTCAGAAGCAGAAGCAGAAAATTCGTTGACCATTACGGCCAAAGGTCCATCATACAATACAGAGCGATCCCTGTCCCTGAGCACCTGAGGGTTACCTTCCCTGTCCTTTACCTGCACTATGGGGCCTTCTGGTATAAAAAATCCTACCATCTGAACAACATCATACAAAGAACCTCCGCCATTGTTCCTGAGGTCCATGATGATACCATCAACGGATTGTTCCTTCAATTTGATGATTTCTTTGGCTACATCCTGAGAGCATTTTGCACCATTGGGTCTCTCCCAATCCGCATAAAACTCTGGAAGGTATATATAGCCTATTTTTTTGCCTCCTTCATTGATTACAGCACTTTTAGCGTATGTTTCATCCAATACCACTTCATCCCTGATCATCGAAACAATCTTTATTGTTCCATCTGCTTTTTTGATTGTTAACCTTACTTCAGTACCTTTTTTACCCCTGATAAGTTTTACAGCATCTTCGGTTTCAAAACCAGTGAGATCAGTAGGCTCCTCGGCTGCCTGACCAACCTTCAATACTTGGTCTCCAACTGCAAGTTGTTGTGACTTTGATGCTGGAAGTCCTGCTACAATGGTTGCAATCCGGATGGCCCCACCTTCATCATTGCGCAAAGATGCACCAATACCATAAAATCTACCGCTCATTTGTTCATCAAAAGACCTTTTTTCCAAAGGCGGAAAGAAAGTGGTGTGAGGATCCATGTAGTTGGTGATGACATTAACCAACATGTCAAATCGCTCATCTGGCTTTGTTTTGGTAATGATCCGATCAAAATTTCTTGTCATGATCAGCTTTACCTTGGCCCTGGCATCTTTTTCAAGATCTGCATCTGATTTGTAGGCGCTGTCACCCTTCTTCATCGTATTGCGTTGATCCATCAGATCTGACAAACGTTCAAGTGTCAAGAACTTTAATCTTTTTCTCCAGGCATCTTTTCTTGCCAATTCATTCTTTGGATAATCCAGCTTCTCTGGCTCTAATACAATGGATTCATCAGTGGTAAACTGAAATGGATTCTGGAGTAGTTCAGGATAATATGCAGCAACTTCCTTGGTGCGTTTTGAATAAACCTGATCAACTGCATAAAAGTAAGCTATTGGCGAACCATGTAATTCGTCATCAATGGTGGATTCAAATTTTTTCAAATCCTTAAGGTCTGATTGCAGAAATATATTCTTATCCGGATCAAGGGCCTCCAAGTATTTCTTGTGAATATTTTGAGAGAAAAGATCATCCACTTTCTTGGGACTGTAGTGTGCAGCCTCCAGCATATCTGCCACCTGCTGAAAAATCATCTGATATTTATCTGGTGGATTACCAACCCCTGAAGAATTGAAGGTAATCAGCAAACCGGCCAATACAAGAACAATCACAACTGGTAAAGATCTTTTACTGAACATAAATTGTAAAAATTTAGATGACATATTCAAAATTAACCCTTTCAGGCACTTTTGGGCTGTTTTTGTGACAAATGGAGCCTAAAAGTTATGTTAAGAAAGCATAGCATGTATGGCAGGTGGAAAAATAAAAGGGTATTCTTTTGCAGAATACCCTTTCTATTGGAGGGAGGATGATGGGTCTCGAACCCACGACCTTCTGAACCACAATCAGACGCTCTAACCAACTGAGCTACAACCTCCGTGATAATGGAGTGCAAAATTAATGGAAATGTTTACTCCACCAAAATTGAATTTGACTTGATTAAGATCAATTAACTTTGTAAAAAACATCAAGAATGAATTACTGGCTAATCCTGATCCCTTTGATATCTGCCTTTATTGGTTGGTTTACCAATTGGATAGCCATAAAAATGCTTTTTCACCCCAAAGAACCCAAAAAGATTCTTGGGATTACATTCCAAGGAATTTTTCCTAAAAGGCAACGTCAATTTGCTGAAAAGCTGGGTAAACTTGTCAGTGAAGAGCTATTGTCCTTTAGAGAAATTGAAGAAAAAATCACCAATCCGGAGAACCTCTCCAAAATGATGCCCCTCGTTGAAGGTAAAATTGACCATTTCCTTCGTGAGAAACTGAGCAGCGTTTTCCCCATGATTTCCATGTTTATCGGTCAAAATACCATCAACCAGCTAAAAATGGTTTTCATGCAGGAGCTGGAATTAATGTTCCCTGAAATCATTGGTTCATATATGAAGCATTTAGAATCTGAGCTTGACCTCGAAAAAATGGTAACAGAAAAGGTTTCTGGATTTTCAAGTGATAAAATGGAAACTATACTCAATCAGATCATGTCCAAAGAATTCAGGTTTGTTGAAATCATTGGAGGTGTTTTAGGACTAATCATCGGTATTTTCCAGGTTTTGATCACTTTATTGGCATCCTGAACTTAATTCTTCCTTTTTTGTTTAACAAATACTTGACTTTCAATCCGAAAGATTAAAAGATCAAAAAGCATCCAATCCATTAAAATACAGCTTAATGTCAAAATTATTTCTTGCCTTGTTAACTCTCCTATCGCTTAACACCTTTGCTCAATATCCTGGAGGTGGTAGACCATCAGGAGCCAGCCAAAACATGAATATTGGTCGCTTTTATGGTAAAATCATGGATGCCAAAACCAATAAGGGTGTTGAAGCCTCTTCAGTTCAACTTGTACAATCGGTTTTTGATAGCACAACAAAGGCAAAGAAAAACAAAATTATTTCAGGTCAATTGACCAAGAGCAACGGTGATTTCAGTCTTGAAAGTCTTCCTGTAAGGGGTCAATTCATCTTGAGGGTCACAGCCATTGGATACCTTACCCTGGAAAAACCGGTAAAATTTGACCTCGGCGCAAACGGAAATGATTTTTCAAAAATCATGAGCAATGCAGACGTCGATCTTGGCAACATCAAGCTTGAAGTTGACGCAAAGCAATTAGAGGAAATCAAAGTAGTAGGAACAAAGCCCTTCATGCAAATGGGCGTAGACAGGAAAATTTTCAATGTTGAGAAGAACCTTATTTCTACCGGACAAACCGCGTCAGAGATGATGAGAAACATACCGGGTGTTGATGTTGATATAGATGGGAATGTAAGCCTTAGGAATGCATCTCCAACCATCTTCGTAGATGGAAGACCCACCAACCTTTCTCTTGATCAAATACCCTCCGATGCCATTCAAAGTGTTGAACTCATCACCAATCCTTCGGCTAAATTTGATGCATCAGGCGGAATGTCGGGTATTATCAATATTGTACTCAAGAAAAACCGGAAAGCTGGTTACAATGGTAATCTTCGTGCAGGGATTGATTCGAGGTTGATGCCCAATTTTGGTGGTGATATCAATATCAAGCAAGACAAAGTGAACATTTTTGCAAGTTCCATGTACAACAGAAGAAAATCTATCGGTGAGGGACAATCCATCAGAGAGGAATTCTTTGCCTATCCTTCCATAAGCTATGATCAATCCAACAATCCAAAAAGCCTTGGATTTTTCAACTACAACAGGGCGGGACTGGATTATTTTATTGATAATAGAAACACTTTGACTGTTTCAGGCAGCCTGGTGATGGGTGAGTTCAACAATGAAGATGAACTATCCATAAAAACAGATACGCTTTTCAATACAGGAACGAAGTCTATTCTATCCAAAAGGGCTACCAACTCAGGTTTTAATTTCAACAACTATGGTTCGGCCGTAGGCTTCAAACACCTTTTTAGCAAAAAAGGAATGGAATTGACAGCAGATTTTAACTATAACAAAAGCAGCAACAAGAGCAATGGTGGTTTCCAAACACAATATTTTGATTTACAAAGCAGGCCCAAAGGCGGTCTGATCAATCAAAAGCAAAATGGTGAGGGCGGGAATAACCTTTATACTATTCAAACTGATTTCACCAATCCATTGGGTGAATCATCCAAAATGGAACTCGGTTTCAGGGCGGCTATCAGGGATTTCCAAAGTGAAAACCTCAATTATATTTATAACATTGCCTTGAACCAGTTTATTCCCATTACTTCCATTAATGCCAACTATAAATTCAATGACAAGGTATTTGCCGTATATGGAACTTATGGCAATGTTATTGGTAAGAAAACGAACTATCAGATTGGTCTGAGGGCTGAGAATTCCAAATATACAGGCACCTTGCTAACAAATGGCAAGAGTTTTGGAAACAGTTATCCTTTGAGTCTTTTCCCCAGCTTGAATTTTACACACCAAATCAGCCAAACCCAGGATCTGCAATTCAGCTATGCAAGAAAAATCAACAGACCAAGTTTCTTCCAGATTTTACCTTTTGTAGACTATACCGATTCACTGAATATCAGCCGTGGTAATCCTGACCTCATTCCTGAATTTACCAATTCAGTTGAGCTGAACTATCAAAAAACATTCAAAGGGAACAACAGCTTGTTGATTTCTGCCTACTTCAAACAAACCGATAACCTGATGACCCGTTTTCAGGTAAAAGAAGCCAGCACAATTCCGGGCAAGGATATCCTTGTTAATACATACATCAACGCCAATAGCAGCCGTGCTTATGGCCTCGAATTGACATCCAGAAATCCCCTCACCAAATGGCTCGAATTGACCACCAACCTCAATTTCTTTAATTCCAGCATCAATAGCAGCAATCTACAAGTTGACCTCAACAATTCATTGTTTAGTTTATTTGGAAAGGCAAATGCGAACATCAAACTTCCCTCTAATTTCACTCTTCAGTTGGCTTATGATTTCAGGAGCAAATCAATCCTCCCGCAAAACAACTACAGTGGTGGAAGTAGTGGAGGCCGAAGCGGTGGTGGGAG
>CALPWM020000065.1 GCA_943327275.2 Chitinophaga pinensis | reverse complement strand
TGGCCTAAACAGAACCCCAAAATGGCTGAAAACATACCTCAGGTACTACAGCTTCCTGCTCCTGTTCTTGATGATCCCCGTTTTGTTGCAGCCTGGTATCATTAATGTTGGTTTGTATCCCCTCATCCTGGTACTTTCCTTCAGGTCTTGGATGTTGAGCAAGGATGAAAAAAAATGTTAAAGCATTGAAGCTCATGGATACTTCTGTGGAGAAGTTGGCATTTGAAAAAACAAAAGGTTAATTTTATCGCCAAGCACGCTAACAATACGATTAACTCAAATTGGTGAAGAAACGGATTCTTTCTATACTGATTGCCTTGTTTTTTGTTTCACTTCCTTCTATCGCAAAGCATATAGCAGGTGGGGAGATGAGTTATACCTACATAGGCCCTTCAGGCAGTGCATCCAATTCCGCTCGTTACAGCGTTACGCTTAAGTTGTACCGGGATTGCAATACAGATGGGGCACAGTTGGATGCCAATGCCACGATCACCATTTATGCTGGCGGCAGTACCAACTTTTTTGCCAACAGAAGCGTCCCTTTGACTTCAAAGGAGACCATTGCCCTTGTTAAACCTGACCCTTGTATCAGCAATCCACCCGTGATCTGTTATGAAGTCGGGTATTATACGTTTGAAATTGATTTGCCATTTAATTCATTTGGATATGCAATTTCTTACCAACGTTGCTGCAGGATAGATGGGATATTCAATGTAATTAATTCTCAAAATGCCGGGGTTACCTATACAGCCAATATTCCGGGTACCAGCAGTGGTGCCAATGCGCCTGTCAACAGTTCCCCTGTTTTCAAAACCAGCGATACCGTTGTGATTTGTGCCAACAATTATTTTTATTATGATTTTGGTGCTACCGATGCTGATAAGGACGAGCTGAGCTATAGATTTGAGGAAGCATTTTTGGGTGGCACTACCTCCGGCCCTTCCCCCACTGTAGCCAGTGCACCGCCTTACAATTCCCTCAATTATAATTTTGGCTTCAGCCCCCAATTGCCGCTGGGGTCTGCTGTTCAAATCAATGGCGTCACTGGAATGATTTCTGGCACTGCTCCAGTTGCTGGCATTTATGTAATAACCGTAGCCGTGGTAGAAAAAAGGAATGGACAAGTTATCAATGTTCACAGAAAAGACCTCCACCTGAAAATTGCAGATTGCAGCATTGCTGCTGCAGATCTTGATCCAATCAGTATTTCCTGTGATGGCTTTACTGTAAATTTTAAAAATAATTCCACGAGCTCGCTGATAAAAACCTTCGATTGGGACTTTGGTATTGCCTCTTCGACAACTGATGTGTCAACAGATCCATCGCCTTCTTTCACATTTCCTGCTGCAGGTGATTACACTGTTCGCCTGATCACCAATAGGAATGATCAATGCTCAGATACAGGATACACAGTGGCAAAAGTGTATCCAGGTTTTACAACAGATTTTACCGTTCAGGAAACCTGTAAAGGAGTTCCCTATGTCTTTACTGATGCTTCAAGAACCCTTTATGGAACCATCAATAAATGGAAATGGGATTTTGGCAATGTCAATGCCAATGATGACACTTCTATCAATGCTTCTTCAACATATATCTATCCTCAGACAGGTGTATTCACTGTCTCTCTGATTGTTTCCAACAGCAATGGCTGTGTCGATACGGTCTTGAAGCAAATCACTGTGGCCGATAAGCCAACATTGATTGTACCCAAAGACACCTTGATCTGCAACATTGACACCTTGCAACTAACCGCTTCAGGCATTGGGGTTCATTCCTGGTCTCCGAATTACAACATCAGCAATACGGGTGTTTCAAATCCATTGGTGAGTCCTGATGTTCCGACGCGGTATACCGTTACGTTAACGCAGTCACCTGGCTGCATCAACAGTGCTTCAGTTTTTGTGGATGTGAAGACCTTTGTTTCGTTGAAGGCGGGGAGGGACACGACAATATGTTTGGGCGATAGTATTTTATTTCGTCCTTCTTCTGATGGGGTGAACTACCAATGGTCGCCATCAGCTACGGTTTCAAATCCTTTTGCAAAGAATGTTTGGGCCAGGCCCACGCAGACTACCCGTTATTCGGTTTTGGCAACGATTGGCAAGTGTCAGGCCAATGATGGTTTTGTGGTTACTACAGTTCCCTATCCGATTGCAAATGCAGGCCTGGACACGTTTATTTGTTATGGATCGCAGGTGAAGTTGAGGGCTACTGGTGGCTCGAGGTATCTCTGGTATCCTGGCAATACCCTGGATGATCAGACGCGGCAAGACCCGATAGCAAGCCCCTGGGACACCACAAATTATGTGGTTGGGGTCTATGACGACAAGGGTTGCCCCCGGCCTGTATACGATACGGTAAGGGTCAGCGTTGTACCAAGGGTGAAGGCCTTTGCGGGCAATGATACAGTGGCGGTGATTGGTCAGCCATTGCAACTGTTGGCGACAGGAGGATCGAATTACAGTTGGTCTCCAACGTCCTTCCTCAACAATGGCTTGATCCCCAATCCTATTGCCAAGTTGAACGATGACATGGTTTATGCGGTAAGGGTTGCCACCAAAGAGGGATGTTTTGCCTTTGATACAGTGAAGGTTAAAGTATACAAAACCCCTCCTGAGATATTTGTTCCTACTGCCTTTACACCGAATGACGATGGCCTAAATGATAGGCTGATACCAATTCCTGTGGGGATTGCAAAGATTGTTTACTTCAAGGTTTACAACCGATATGGCGAACTGGTGTTCAGCACAGAAGAAATCGGCAGGGGATGGAATGGTGTGTACAAGGGCCGCGACCAGGGCAATGAATCCTTTGTCTGGCATGCACTGGGGGTGGATTATCTGGGCAGCCCAGTCTTTAGGAAAGGTCAATCAACTTTAATCAGATAAAGCATGCGAAAAAAAATACTTGTTACAGGTGCCAGTTCAGGATTCGGGAATGCCATTGCCAGAAAGTTTGCAGCAGCAGGCAATGACCTTATCATCACTGGCAGAAGGGCAGAAAGACTTGAGACACTTGCTGCAGAGCTGAGGGAAAGCTTTGGCATCAATGTGCTGGTCAGGGTATTCGATGTGCAAAACCGTGAACAAGTCTTTGCGGCATTGCATGGAGACCCTGCCTTGGAAAACCTCGATCTGCTGGTGAACAATGCCGGATTGGCTTTGGGCCGTGATCATTTTGACCAGGGAAATATCGATGATTGGGAGACCATGATTGATACCAACCTCAAGGGGCTTCTTTATGTTACCAGGGCGGTACTACCAGGCTTGATCAGCAATGGTAAAGGCCATATCATCAATATTGGTTCTACTGCAGGAAAAGAAGCCTATGAAAAAGGCAATGTCTATTGTGCAACAAAAACTGCAGTGGATGCCATCAGTCAATCCATGCGCATTGATCTGTTGAAGCACCGGATAAAAGTAACGGTAATCCATCCCGGTGCAGCCGAAACAGAATTTTCAATGGTGAGGTTCAAGGGCGATGAAAAGACTGCTAAATCTGTCTATGAAGGGTACAAACCTTTACAGGCAGAAGACATTGCTGACACTGTTCATTATTGTGCCAATCTTCCTGAACATGTTTGCATCAACAGTGTCGTGATGACCTGCACCTCACAAGCCAACAGCTTCTACTTGTACAAGTAAACACCTTTTATTGTGCAAGGGAAATCCTGATCTGCACACCACCCCTTGTATTGACAGATGGTGCAGAGTTGGATACATAGGGATTCAATCTTCTTTGGTCAAAATAGAGTTGGATATTGACCCTATTGCTTAATACATAATCGATGGTGGGTCGAATGCTGACAACCCTTTGTCCACCGGTGGCAAATGCATTGGATTGGTCCAACCTTGAGTTGGAGTTGACATCATCCCGCACACTGAAGTCCAGTGCAAAAGTAATGTCATTGTCGAGCTTGCTGCTGGCATCCCCTTTTCCAATTTTCACCTTGAACGGCAATGGGAATCCACGTTTCCTCCAACGCATGCCAAAAGTGATTTCAGTGGAGTGCACCTCACTCAATTGAAAGTCGACAAGGCTCATGCTGAGCTGCCTTGATTTCCTGTATTCAAATCTACCTGATAGTTGACCAGGTGTAGAGAAATCGATGCCAATCAAGGGTGCAAACTGCTCAGAAATCAAGAGGTTGGGCACAAGGAAATAAGGAATATAATTTCCTGACACCGTATCAATAAATGATGGGAATCCATACAACAAGGTATCCTGGAACAGGAGTGCTGAATTGAAACTGTTCATGCTCAACGTAGAGTTGTAGCCATGCGAGAGGGTAAAATTGCTCAGGTATTGCTGAAGGGATTCAATCCTGCTCAAGCCATTGTAGGTCAATCTCCAATTGGGCTTTGGCATGTACCCCTTGAATGGATTTGTTTTTACTGATCCGCTCTCTCCTGTATTCAATAAAGAAATGGCATTCGGATCCTTGTTGGTATAGGCAGCGAGAAATGCCGGAACAATTACATCTTGCGCATACCTTCCATATCCTTTGTAATAGCCATCGGCACCTGCTGTTTTGCTGTAAGGATTTTGTTCTCCCAATCTCTTTGAAAGTACAAGCCTGTTGCTTTCAAATTTCTTGAAAGTTTCACTGGTATTGTTGGGGTCAAATTTGGCAAAAAGTGTTTGGAATGAAATGTAGCTGATGCTGAAACCGCCACCAGCATAAGGATTCAGGGCATTAAACTGTCCTGTGCCCACGGTATCCTTGAAAAGGGTAGAGTAGTTTTTGGATAGGTTTCTATCTAGGTTCAGGTCTACGAGGAAATCCCTGAATGGCTCAACCTGTGCAGTCACGTTGAGCTTTTGCTCATAGTTCTGTAAGAACAGGTTGTTGAGCATGGGGTCTTTGGTTACCAATCCTTTTTTGGCAATGTCTTGCAGCCAGGCCTGGTCAGGTTGTTTGCCCATGGTGAATCCGATGCCTGGTGCCATGCTGCTGAAATTCTGTCCAAAGAAACGGGTGCTGTCCGTATAGCCTGGAAGGAATGTGGTACCTCCCTCATTGTAAGTTGCTCCAATCCTTTTGACCGCAGTGAGCACCTTCAAGGCTGATTTGACGGGTGCTGATAGTGTAGATACAGCCTTTGTTTTTTCAGGCACATTGAGATCGGCAATTCTTTTTTCCAATTTCTCAATGGATGATCTGTTGGCAATAATGTCTTTTTCAGAAGGACTTTTCTTTTTCTTGAACCTGGCAGTAAGCTTATTGAGTTTGGTTTTTAACTTCTTGATCCGGGCCTGATTTTTCTTGCTGACTTCCTGTGGCTCTGTAGGGGCTACATCGGGTGTATTGGTGTCGTCAAGCTTTCTGAGTGTTTTTGATTTTGAATACAACTGTGTCAGGTTCAGTTCTGCGGTAGCACCCGTTTGTCCACTGTTCTGTATGGTATTCCCTAGACTGACGGCCAGTCTTGAAGCCCCGATCCAATTGTAGCTGCTGCGGTAGGCCAGGTTCAGTGTTGTCCAGTCCAGCAGCGGAATCATCGCGGTAGGCAGGTTGTAGGTGATGTCTGTGTTTTGCGTGTAGAGGGTATTCCTTCCTCCTTTCATGAAATTGCGCACCAGTGAATCGCGTTTGTTTTTTGAGTCGATCCTGCCAATGGGTTCATCGATCCTGGAATTGTTGATGGCCTTGAAGTCGAGGTTCAGTGATTTGGTAAGGTCCCAGCGCATGTTGTAATTCCTGTCCACCACAAAATACTTGTCATAGGTTTCAGGAATCTTGAATTTACCGCCGCCAACATTTCTTGGTCGGATGGCACCAAACTGCCTTCTGCTGTCCATCCTGATGCCAATCAAAGATGGCACGGGATTGAAGTTTACGTTGCGGATGAAATCAAGCCAAGGAGTAGGGGCCTTGATCAGTTTCTTGAGTGGCTCAATGTATTTGGGTTGTGCACTGTAATTGTATCCCAGACCACCTTGTGTCTTGCTTACTTCATTGTTTTCAATCAGCGGGTTGTGCTGTTGCGTTTCTGTGAATGAGTAACTGAAATCAAAGTTGGAAATGCTCCACAGACGGACCTTTTTGTCTTGAGGTTGGGTGAACCGAACATTGGTGAAGTTGAAGGTTTTGATGCCGGTAAAATCAACTGCATCCGCCTTGATGGAATCACGTTTGTTCTTGTAAATATTCAGTTTGTCTTTCAAGGTGATGTCCTTGTCATAAGGATCAAATTGAGGTGAACTGATGGTTTGTGAGAAGTTGGCAAAAAATGGAATTTCCAATCCAAGTTTTTTGGGAAGCAGTTTTCCCAATTGAAGGTTGGTGGAAACATCAAATTGTTTCAGGTCATCACGGAACCTGTCGTTCACCCTTTGTTCAAGTTGACCAAACCCTATCGTATGGATATTGGCAGACATGGAAACCGTTCCCAAATCAGCCAATTGCAGGTTCATTTGACCCACTGCGGCCCAACCACCTTTTTCATCAAGCCCAGACAGCCTAAGCTCATTGATCCAGACCTCTGCATTGACGGGCCTTCCACCGGTTGGATCTTTGGGATTCTCCAAACCAGCAAGGATGCCTTTTACCTCTCCAAGATTCGGGTTGCCCATGATGGAAAAGATTTTGCCGTTGATGGTTTTCCTGTAAATGGCTGTCGGGTTTCCTGTATTGAGGTTGCGTTCGTTCTTGAGTTTGATCAGTTCTGTGATGTCAAAATTCAGTTCATTCTCTGCTGGCCAAATCACCTTCTCATCTGTTGTGCCAAATGGTGTAATTTTCAGCGGATACTTGATCTCGTAGAAATTGTTGATATAGTCGTTCCCGATTCTTACCACGGCATACACTTCACCATCCCTGAGTTTGTTGTATTCCCTCAGGCTTTCGGCATGATAGAACATGGAGATGCGTTTGTATTGCCTCAGATCATGGTTGAAAGATTTGAAAACAGCCCTTCCATCACCTTCGTTGAGGTTGATGACATTGATGCTGAGGGCCTGTTCATTTTGGAGGATGTTGATGCCGCCATTGCTGAGCGTTTGTACACGCTCAATGCCCGGTGGGGTGCGGTAAGGGATAGGATCCCTGCGGTCGTTTTCTTCAATATTGACGGCGGATACGTTAAACCTCGTAACGTTGCTGGACAGGTCAATGGTTTTGTATGTTCCCATGGTGTCCAGGTCGTATGCAAACCTTCTCCAGTTGTTTCTCACCAATTCCAATTTGGCGAAACGCAACACAACTGAGTCTGCAAAATCAGTAAGGAACATCCTGAAAAAGCGGATGGACTTGAAATCAGGAATTTCCCCCACTTTGCTGTTGTATGCGGTAATCGGCACACGGAACTGATACCAGATCTGGTTCTGTTTGGTTCCATCTGCCAGTGTAACATTGACAGATTTTTTGTCTGCGATAAAATTTTGACCTACCTGCATGATCGGGTCGCCGCTGGGCTTCATGTCAATCCGGTACTGAAAATATTCCTCCGATTCGTTGAGGGTATTGTCGCGGTTCAGGTCTTCTCCATCAGGATACATGGTGAAGGCCGATGCAAAATTGTCGCCTGCCTTTGCAATAGGAGAGTTGCCCTGGGGGCTGTTGAAGTTTTTGTATCGGGATAAAATTCCTGCGTTCTGTGCATCATAGGTTTCGTCCCTGTAGTACTTGAAATTATCCGCGGAAGGATCGGCTTTTGCCTCCAGGTATGCCTTGGATGTAACACCAAGTCTTGCTGCCATGTCATTCAGGTACTGAACCCTGAGCCTGCTCTCTGCAGAGTCAGTTAGCCCATCCAAACCAACATCCTGGAAAGGCCTGTCTGCAGGGTCATTGCTGAAGCCTTGTGTTATCTGAATAGGATTCAACGGCGATTTTCCCCAAGTGGAAGTGGAAGTGGCAGAAGGGATGGTTGGAGTTGGCAAACCATTTTCATAAAACCTTCTTGAGTCTTTCAGGATGTCCTCAGAAATATTGCCAAGGTTCAGGTACAACGATCCACCTGAAGGATTGGTACCCTTGATGAAAGGATCCAATACCCAGAACTCAACAAATTCAACATTGGCCGTTTCGAAATCGGTCTGGTCGATACCCCTCATGATACCGCCCCAACGTTTGTTGGGGTTCCTGAGCAGTCCTGTATTTTCAATGTTCAAAGCATCGAAGTTGTAGGGTCCTCTTTCTTTTGGATAATAGGCAAGATCAAATGTAACCATCTGACTCTGCCCAAAATCAGGCGTCCTTCTCGGGAAGATTTCCTGTTGGCCTACACTCCTTACCCGTGGGTCAGAAAGTTGAACCAGGTCGTTCCGGATGGGATTGTTTGCATTTCTTTTTTCCTGGAGGATCGGCTCAATATTGTACCAGGCCAGTTTGGCCCTGTTCTTTCCATAATCAAGGTTGTCATAGGAATTGGCCTCTGGAAACATGGTATTGCCGAAGCGGTCTGTTGCCCCAAATGGAGTGGAGGCCAAGGTCCATCCTACGATAGGAAAACGAAGATCAATGCTTGCTTTGGTTCCCTCAAAATCATCCAAGTAAATCAATCCGTCGCTGCCTTTTCCAATTTGCGGAGCATGGCCCGGCGTCATCTTGGCAGCTTCTGCAGATGCACTGATGGAAGATGTCCCATTGGCCTCATAAAATGGTAGTTTGCTCAACCATTTGTTCAGCCTCGGAAGTTCACTGTTGTAGGTCATGTCAATCCCCGTCATGCTGTTACGGATCGGATCTGAGCCATATTCCATTTTTGTGAAAAAAGGTCTTTCACTCAGCCTGACCGAACTTCCACCAATGGAAAGTTTGTCGTTGAACAAATAATCCCACCGCAATCCCATAAAGGTCCTTTGCTGCACGCCAAAAGTTGCATTGTTCTCAAACTGAGCGTTGACGGGAAGTCCGGAGTTTTTGATGGCGCTGTTGATGATCCTCAGGGTCCCCGACATGTAGTCAATGGTATAGTCAATATTTTCCTGCAGGGTTTGTCCACCAGCTGTTACCGTTACAGATCCTGGTGGGATGTTGAACGCATTCAGCGATATTTCCCCACTCGATCCGCCGGATGATTTTGAGCTACCCCTGATCAGGAAGCGGTTGAGGTTGGCATAGGTCTGTGCAATGGCTTTGATGGTATCGTAGAGTGGATAAAAAAGGTATTTACTCCGAAGGCTAGGATCGGTGGTGAAAGCATAGTCCAGGTCGTGCCCGAAGGGCTCAAGGACCGGAAAGATAACCCGGCTTTGGTAGGAGTTGACCGTATATCCCTCCACAAAATCAAATACCCCATCGGGTTGTGGGTCGTTCTGGTTGTTCAGCCGATCCAGGTTCACCAGGGTCAGCAGCGGGACACCCGCCTGGTCTCCTTCCGGAATATACCGCTTTTCACCTCCACCTGGCTCCTGGTAAAGTACATTGAACTGAAAATCCTGTCTTTCCAATTGTCCGGAACCTACAGGATAGATGTTTTTCATCATGAGGTCCCAGATGGGCAATGAGGTCCTTTGTGAAGTGGCCTTCAGCAATTTCAGGAAAAGAATTTTTTGCACACCACTGGTAGAATCAACCGGAATGTCCTGGGCAAATTCACCCACCTGGAAGACTTTGCCATTCACCGTATATTGATAGGCAACGCCCAACACCTCATCTGGCTGAAGGGTTACATTCAGGGAGATGAAACCCAGTTGCCTGTTGAAATAATATTGTGTGGTATCGAGTTTTCTCGCAAATGTTTTTTCAAAATCGCGGACAGGCTGCAGGCCGATGGTGTTGAGGTAACTGACAATTTGTGCTGGGTTTCTGCTGCCAGGATTGTTGATAATCTTGGTGTACAGGTCATTGGTTCCGTTAGAGGGGAAAGTCAATCCTGGCCTGGGATTGATGACCGGTGGTTGTTGAAAGGGCTTGTCTTCCCCAAGGTCCATCAGGCCCACCACATCACGGGCATTGGCGGTGGCACCACTTCTGTTGGTGACCCATACCTCAAGGCGCAGCAACTGCACCTGGGAATTGATTACCGGAAGGTTTTTCATCGCCTTATTGTAGTCCCTTCTGAAATGCTGAGCCAACATGAAGTGCCTGTTTTCCTCGTATTCGTCAGCCTTAAATTCAAATGGCGTACTGCTTGAGCCGCCATTGAATCCTGCAGATTGTCTTTGGGAACGCTGGCTGGCAAATACAGTAGAGACCCAAAGTTTTCCAAATTGCATCTGGGTCTTGATACCAAAAAGCTGTTGCGCCCCAGGAATCAAGGTTCCTTTCGAAGCAAATGAAGTGTTGCCCACTTCAATTTTTTTGAAAATATCTTC
>CALPWM020000064.1 GCA_943327275.2 Chitinophaga pinensis | reverse complement strand
CTATATAGGTAGCAACTGATTGTTCGTAAGAAGTGGTAACCATTCCCCTGATGCCAGTGACATTACGGTTATCGCCGGAATTGGCGATAAACAAGTTGGGGGCAAACCCGGAAAGGTCTTTGATTTCCCAGATGCGCATGTCCCTGATTTGTTTTGCATTGATGGAACTGATTGAACCTGGTGTATTCAAAATATTCACTTGCTTTTTATCACTGTTCACAACAACCTCATCCAACTTGATAGAATTGGATTCCATCAGTACCGAAACTTCCTGTGATTTGTCCAGCACACCCTTCCAGATAACTGATGCATATCCCTCTGCTGTAATGAGTAGTTCATAATAACCTTTTCTCAGATTATTATACTCAATACCTTTATTTTCATTTAGTTCTGCCAATCGGTTGAAGTTGAAGAAACTGACCTCAATGCCTTCAACTTTGACTCCCTGTTTGTTTTTTGCTGAGATGGTTAGCTTGATGGTTTCTTGAGAAAAACCAGATACTGTAAGCAGAAGTAATGTTAAAACAAAAAATTGGCGCATGTTGGTTGTTATTTGTTGTTAATTTTTTTTCTTTTCTCAGCGATACTTTTAAGTGAATTGATACTGACATTTAACTCGAATCCTATCAATAGAACAAGAGAATTGACGAATACCAAAAACATCAAAATCAAAATGCTTCCCAATGATCCATAAATTTTATTGTATGAAGCAATATTGTTTACCCAATATGAGAAAAAATAGGTGAAAGACATGATCAAAATAGTAGCAAGAAGGGCTCCCGGCGTCTTGATTTTCCATTTTTTTTGTACATGAGGTGCATAGCGATAGATAAGGCCAATCGCTAAAAAAATCAGTAAAAATGTGACCACAAACTGGCCGGAACCGAAAATGAAATCAATAATACTGTCTTTAATCTTCATTTGCTCGATAATCCAATTCAAAATAATGGTTTGTGTGAGCATTATCATTATTGTAGCGATGATCAACAAAACAATGATAAATGTAAGCCTGATGGCACTCAGCCTTACTTCGATGAAATTGCGTTCTTCCACTTCAATATGCAGCATTGATTTTCGGAATGTTCTCATGATGGTCAAGGTTGCATTTGAGGAGAAATACAATGCAAGCAAAAGTCCAAATGAAAGTGTTCCTGTACCAGTAGCAAAAAAGTCATCCATAACATTCTTGATCATGGTATAAGTCGTTCCATCCGGTATTACACCGCGCAGGAGAATAAGTATTTCCTCATACAATCTTTTAGAACCCGGAATGTATGATAAAAGTGTAAAGATGAAAATGAACAGTGGCGGAACTGCCATCAAAAAATTGAATGCAACCGAAGCAGCCCTTTCGTTTAATCCTATTTGTTGCGTCTGTTTGAAGAAAAAATGAAGCACGTCATACAAAGGAAGTCCCTCAAAGCCTGGTAAAATTAGTTTTTTTGACCAGTTGATCACTGTTTTTACCGGCCTGCTTTCAATCAGGATCCTTTGTAGTTTAATCATTGTTTTCGATTAGTGTATCCTAAGGCTGTCCAAAGCCCTTCTCCATTTTCGGGCATTCTCAAAATGCTCTTCTGCAGTTGATGCAAAGCTATGTGATCCTGAGAAGTCTGCTTTTGCACAAAAATACAAATAGTCAGTTTTTTTCGCTTTTAAAACTGCATCAATCGAGGCAATGGATGGTGTACAAATCGGCCCTGGCGGTAATCCTTTGTTTCTGTAGGTATTGTATGGAGAATTTGCAGTTGAACTGATGTGGCCGAATGTAACTCTTCTGATACTAAAATCACCTACTGCGAACTTGATGGTTGGGTCAGCTCCCAGCGGCATACCTTGTTTCAATCTGTTGATGTATACACTTGCCATTGTGGGTTTTTCTTCATTGTTGTTTGTTTCTTCTTCAACAATGGAAGCAATTGTAATCACTTCTTCTTTGGAAAGTCCAAGCAATTTTGCATTGTCAATTCTGCTGTCAGTCCAGAAATTATTTGATTCTTTGGTCATTCTCTTCATAAAATCACTGGGGCTGCTGTTCCAGTAAATTTCATAAGTATTCGGTATGATGAGGGTCATCAATGTTTCTTGCTTTACGCCAAAGGGTTGGATAGAGTCATTGTTGGAGATGAACCTGTAAACATCCAATTCGGTACATTCCAGCTTGCTGCCTACGTACTTTGCAAGCTCTCTCTTTGTTCTGAATTTGTTGATGGTAAGTTCTACAGGGGTCTGTCTTCCCCCATTTAAATTGCGGAAAATAGTAAAGATGCTTGCATTTTTTTCGATTACATATTTACCAGGCTTGATTGCTTTCCAGTATCCTGTCCATTCAGACATTGCCATGAATGTAGTAAAGCCAACTGGTTTGATGTGTTTGCGCACAAGATCCTTCACAAAGGACTTATTTGCTTTTTTGGTAGGGATGTACAAAGTTGCCTGCTCTGCATTGAAACTGGTTGCTGGCCTGAGAAAAAGTACATAAAAAAAAGCTGCAGAAACGAAGGCAAGAAGAGCCAGCAAAATAATTGAGGTTTTGCTTGATCGCTTTTTAGTTGTTTTTTTCCTTGATTTCTTTTGTACCATACCTCAATATAAACAAAAACCCCGCTTTCTGAAAGCAGGGTTTTATAAAAATAGAATTTGATTATTTGGGTTGAGTGGCAGCTGGTGTTGGAGCCTGTGGCATTGGAGCAGGAGCCTGTTGAGGGGCTGCATTTCCGGTAGTGGTTGGGATACTTTTCAAAGTATCAGATCCTGTAGTTTTACCAGAATTGATCACCAATGCAGAAATAAGACAAAGAATAACCAAAATACTTGAAAGTACCCAGGTTCCTTTCTCCAGCACATCAGTTGTTTGCTTTACACCCATGAATTGGTTGCTGAATCCTGCAATATTACCGGCAAGTCCACCACCTTTGGGGTTCTGGATCAAAACAATACCTGCCAAAAGCACTGAAACCAATATGATTAAGATGATAAAAATTGTTGTCATATCTTGTTTTCTTTGATCTGTGAAATTTTGTCTGCAAAAATATGGCTATTGGGAGGATTTTGCAAACTTAATTTGTCATAAACCTCAATGGCCTTTTCCCTGAGTCCTTGTTTTAGGTAAACTTCAGCCATTGCCTCAGTTAAAACAGCCTCAGATTGATTTTCTTTTTCGTTTTGGGTGTCGAGTATGGATTGAATATCCTTGATGGTGACAGTTTCAGACCCAGGTTGAAGCCTTTTCATGGTTTTTAGCCATGCAGTGAAGCTTTTAACCTTCATGGATAGCTCATCCTTATCTCCTTCGATGTTGATTTTGATGCCCAAAGAGGCAAAATAATCAATGGTATGGTAAGGGGTAAGGGGGATTTCCAAATCTTCGTTTGTTTTAGGAGAAGGGGCAGGTTTGACATCATTTAGATCATTGGCTACAATGGGTTCAACGATTGCCGAATCATGAATTACGCCTTTATTTTCATGGTTTTCTTCTTCAGCCGGCTCAACCTCTTCAACAATTTCATCCTCACTGATATTGTTAAACTGGCTATCGTAATTGATTTTCCTGAAGTTTCCTTTTTCACTTTCTTCGCTGAGTTGGTAATTGAGCCAGCTGGAGTCATCAAAAAACAATGCTGTTTTGGTAACAGCTTCAGGAAAATCAAGGTGATATTGTGATTTAAGTTTGCAGGTATATAAAAACTGAATGATAGAAGAATAGGGAAACGCTTCAGCTTGACGCTTGAGTTCGTCAAGTGTCATCTCATCCATGCTTTCTCTCTGAAAGAGGGATTGGACCATAAAATCTGTTTCCTTCGTCATTCTGCTAATTTAAGCTCCTTTACCAATTTGAAAAAATCCGATTGAATATCTCATCAGTAAGGTTGGTGACCATCTGTTCATTCAACTCGGCTTCTGCCTGTGTAAGACTTTTGCTGGCAGAAAAAGGGAAATTCCTGGTAATATCTGCCTCAAAGTTCTTTTTTTCATCCTGTCTGTTCTTGAAAATGATGTGTACGGTTACATTCAAGTTGTTGCTGGCTACCTGCTGCTGTGAAATACCCGAAGTGTTGACTGAATAATCACTGATATAACCACTTATTTCGTAATCCGCATCATTATTGGTTTGTGAAAGCCTGGTTTGGTTGATGATTTTTTGCCTGAGTTTATCTGAAAGTTTAGGGCTCAATTGCGGATTGATATACCGGGCTTTATTTTCAATAAAGAACACCCTAACCGTTTTTATTTCCGGAGGGATGGAAACATCTTTCAAGGAATACCTGCAAGTACCCTGAATACTGACGATGGCCAATACAACAAGCAGTAGCTTTGCATACTTACTGTAAAAGGACTTAATCTTCAATGTCATATTCTTTCAATTTTCTGTAAAGCGTTCTTTCGCTGATCCCTAAATCAGAGGCAGCATCTTTCCTTTTTCCTTTGTGCTTGCGCAACGCTTTCTCGATCAGTTCCTTTTCCTTGTCCATGATGTTGAGGGATTCATCAACAAGGATGGTATCCTGCATTTCCCTGTTTTCAGTCAGAAGCATGGGTTGACTGGTGACAGGAATAATGTTTCCATGGGTATGATGCTCTTGCTGTCTGGCAGTGGGTAAATCTTGAAGATAAGATTCCTCCATCACATGTGAAACTGAAGGAATATTGGAAGGATTCTGAACGATTTCAAGAAACATTTTCTTCATCTCAGTAACATCCTTTTTTAAATCAAAGAATAACTTATAAAGAATATCCCTTTCATTCATGAACTCACTTTGGCCAGAAGACATAGGGCCAGATCCAATCAACATGGGTAAGTTGTTGATGGTATTTTTGGGTAAAAATCGTTCAAGGTCATTGCCTGAAATGGATTTGTCTTCAGCCAATACAGATATCTGCTCTGCAATATTTTTCAATTCACGCACATTTCCTGGCCATGGGTAGTTGAGCATCATTGATTTTGCCTCTTCTGTAAGTTGAATGGGGCTTGTTCTGTATCGCTCCGCAAAGTCAACGGCAAATTTTCTGAAAAGGAGGATGATGTCTTCTTTTCGCTCTCTTAGTGATGGAACCCTGATGGGAACTGTATTGAGCCTATAATAAAGGTCTTCCCTGAATTTATTGTTTTGTGTTGCGGTCAGCAAGTCTTTGTTTGTGGCCGCAATAACCCTTACATCCGTTTTCTGCACTTTGGAGGATCCTACCCTGATGAATTCTGAATTTTCCAATACCCTCAACAACCTGGCTTGGGTGCCTAAAGGTGTTTCCCCAATTTCATCCATGAAAAGCGTGCCGCCATTGACAGTTTCAAAATAACCTTTTCTGGAGTCAACAGCTCCTGTAAAAGATCCTTTCTCATGACCAAACAATTCAGAATCAATGGTTCCTTCTGGAATTGCACCACAGTTGACCGCAATGAACGGATTGTGTTTTCTTGGCGATAAGGCATGAATGATCTGTGAAAAAATTTCTTTACCAACGCCACTTTCTCCAACAATAAGCACAGTAAGGTCAGTATTGGCCACCTGGGTAGCTACCTGCAACGCGTAGTTGAGGGCAGGGGAGTTGCCAATGATGCCAAACCTGTTTTTTATGCTTTGAATGTCCATTGATCTTTATTGTTAGGAAAGGTTGACAATTTTTCCTATCAGGGTTCCTTGGGTACAGGATTCTGCCATCACATGCACAAAACTGCCTGATTCTAGCAGGCTGTTTTCAATTTTATCGAAAACCATTACTTTGTTTTGGCTATTTCTTCCCATCCATTGCTGGTCACTTTTTTTGGAGTTGCCTTCAATCAACACCTCAAAAACCTTTCCAATATCCTTTTTGTTGGTTTCAAGTGAAAGACTGTTTTGTAATTTGACAATTTCATCAAGTCTCCGTTTTTTTACCTCTTCGGGAACATCATCAGTATATCGCTTTGCAGCAAGAGTGCCAGGCCTTTCAGAATAGGCAAACATATAGCTGTATTCGTATTCAGACTGACGCATGATGTCAAGGGTATCTTCATGGTCTTGCTCGGTTTCTGTGCAAAATCCTGTGATAATATCCGCACTGATGGCACAATCAGGCATTATTTCCTTAATTCTTTTCACCTTGGCCATGTACCATTCTCTGGTATAAGTACGGTTCATCAGCTGAAGTATTCTCGTTGAGCCACTTTGTACAGGCAAGTGGATGTATTTGCAAATGTTGGCATGTGCCTTCATGGTGTGCAAGACCTTGTCTGTGATATCTTTGGGATGAGAGGTACTGAATCTGATACGGAGGGATGGGCTGATCTGTGCAACCTTCTCCAATAACATGGCAAAATCAACAGGATGGTTGGTTTTGGGGTCTACCCAATAATAACTATCAACATTCTGACCAAGCAAGGTAACTTCTTTATATCCCTGTTCAAAAAGGTCTTTGCATTCGGCAACAATGGAGGCATCATCCCTGCTCCTTTCTCTTCCTCTTGTAAAAGGAACAACACAAAAAGCACACATGTTATTGCAACCTCTCATGATGCTGACAAATGCATTGATTCCATTGGAGTTCAGACGAACAGGAGAAATGTCAGCATAGGTTTCTTCCCTGCTCAGCAATACATTCACAGCTTTGGTGCCTGAATCAGCTTCGTCAATCAATTGGGGTAAGCTGCGGTAAGCATCGGGCCCTACCACAATATCAACCAGCTTTTCTTCTTCCAACAGCTTGCTTTTCAGCCTTTCTGCCATGCATCCCAATACGCCAATCAGCAAAGAGGGCTTTTGTTTCTTGATTTTTTTGAATTCAGTGAGTCTTTTCCTGACTGTCTGCTCTGCTTTTTCACGAATAGAACAGGTATTCAGGAAGATCAGGTCTGCATCTTCAACATTTCTGGTAGGACCAAAACCTTCTGTATGCAAGATGGACGCGATGATCTCGCTGTCGCTAAAATTCATCTGGCAACCATAACTTTCTATATAAAATCGCTTTCCTGGCGTCGCATCAGTAGCAAGTTCACCAGCATAAGCCTCACCTTGACGGGTTTCATCAATTGTTTTGTTGGCAAAATTGAGCATCTAGCAAAATTAGTGAAAAAGGAGAGATATGACAAATTGTCACACCTAAAAATTGAATTATTGATGAGCCTCAGGCAGAATTCGCTTACCCAGCCAGGAAGCTTTTAGCGGAGTTATCCATCGGTTAAGAAAATCAGCTTTGGTCAATACAGTATTGTCAAAAAACAAGGTTTCCTTGTCAATGAAAGATTTCTCAACAGCATATTCGAGTTGTGTGAAGGGTAACAATTGCACTTTTTCATTGATACAAAACGCCAGGTTCATCCTGTCGAACATAGAAACTTTGTATTCTTCCTCAAGTGCCTTGATCAGTCTTACGGAACTGTCCGTACTGCATCCACTGACGCCAGTCACTTCCTCATCTGCCATCAAGATGATGAATTGGCCAAAAAACAAGGTTCCAAAACCTTTGACAGGTGTTCCATGAGATTTCCAGTCAGCGGTGAAGTCTTCCAGTATTTTTTCAATGGTGAGTGCCTCAGAGAGGGTAAAAATCCTGTTGCTTTGGTAGATCCAAACTCTTGACGAATCACTAAATGTTGATGGTATGAGGTGCTGGTAGGCTAAATTCATTTTTATATAGTTTGTGGCAAGTGTACTAAATTACAGAACTATTCAATAATCATACCAACACCATGGAAAAGAAGTACATCCTTACACCAGAAAAAGCCATGATGAAACTCAGGAGAATGGCATTTGAAATCCTTGAAAGAAATAACGGCACAACATCTTTATCCATTGCTGGCATCAGGGAAAATGGATTCGTTGTTGCACAAGAATTAAAAGCCATCCTTGGAGAAATTTCTTCTTTGCAGATTGATTTGATTGAGATCCAGATTGACAAGGCCAATCCACTCAATTGCTCTATTCCCAAGGGTATTGATCTGGAGGGTAAAATCCTGATTGTTGTTGATGATGTGGTGAACAGTGGAAAAACCCTGTTGTATGCCATTCTCCCTTTTCTGCCCCTTTCTCCCAAACAAATACAGACTCTTACACTCGTGGAAAGAAGCTACAAGGTTTTTCCGGTTCATGTAGATTTTGTAGGTATTTCACTGGCAACTACATTGCAGGAAAATATTTTTGTTGAGGTAGTGGATGGTAAATTGGCAGGTGCCTATGTGGATTGAATTAAAAAAAGAAAGGATGAAATGCTAATTTTCCCTGTTCATTCCATTCAAGCGTTGGTGCTGGAATTTTCAACACATTGACAAGAGAAAAAACTGTCTTTAATGTTTTGTTTTTCGTCTTGATACGCGTCAGATCAATGTCTGCTGACAAGTAAAACCTTTTGTACCTGGGTATGTCAGACCGGTTGATGGTGATTCCGGATGTTGTCGTCCAGGTATTTTCATAACCGCCCAACATGGTTCTTGCGCCATAGCCAATGGCAATATTGAACCAATCGGGGAAATGGGAGTCTGGAAGAAAAGATTTGATGTTGACACTCGCCCAATAGGTTTGGCCGTTATAATCCTTGAGCACTTTTTCAACATCCCCTGATCCAAACAATGCATTGGCCCTGTTACTCAATGTTCCATAATGGTAGGGAGAGTAGGAGAGTTTGATGGTAATTCTTTGTTCATTCCAGCCAAGTTCCTGTGCAGCATAAATACCTGCTCCTGCAGCATTGGCGAGAATATCTGGGATACTGAATCCCCATTTGTCTGAATATCCATCCAAGATTTCAATGATGCTCAAATAAGCCATGCCACTGATACTTCCAATCATAACGGCTTTTCTCTTTTCCATACCCGCCCATTGCCAGATTTTACTGGTATGGTTGCTGATTTGATAACTGGACCAGGCATGACCTGCCTTGTCCATCTGTTGCCATTCTTTCCAGTCGTTGTAAAAATGGAAATCACTGCGAGGATAATTGGCATACCAGGTTTTGTTCAGCGAATAGAATGTTCCACCCCATAAGCCTGTCTGAACACCTGCCAGCACCCATTTTTTTGTATTGACATGGGCAACTGAACTATCCTGACCCTGAATACTTAAACCCATGGTCAACAAGACGATAGTGCAAAAAATATGGCATAAACAACGATACAACATTCAAGCCTTAATATAAAGGATGAAGATAATTGCATTTACGGCTCTGTTTGTTAAGTTTGTAAAAATTATTGTCAAATGGAAGCAATGATCAAGTCGAGGGTAGATAAATGGTTAGCAGGAAATTACGATGAAACCACGAAAAATACCATCAAGGATCTCATCTCCGCTAATCCGGATGAGTTGGCAGATGCTTTTTACCGTGACCTGGAATTTGGAACTGGTGGTCTCAGGGGGATCATGGGTGTTGGCACCAACCGCATCAACCAGTATACCATCGGCATGGCAACACAGGGCTTTGCCAATTACCTGATTCAATCTTTCCCCAATCAACAAATAAGGATTGCCGTAGCCCATGATAGCAGAAACAACAGTCGCTTTTTTGCTGAAATTACCGCCAATGTGATGGCGGCCAATGGCATTCAGGTTTACCTTTTTGAATCTATAAGGCCTACCCCTGAGCTCTCATTTACCATCAGGCATCTCCAATGCCAGGGGGGAGTGGTTTGCACAGCTTCTCATAATCCAAGAGAATACAACGGATACAAAGCATATTTCAATGATGGTGGACAGTTGGTGCCTCCGCATGATAAAAATGTAATTGCAGAAGTAGAGAAGATACAATCTGTGGATGAAGTCAAATGGAATGGTGGAGAAGCCAATATCCACATCGTTGGTGATGAGATGGACAAAGCATACATCAACATGGTAAAGGGTTTGAGCATCTATCCTGATGCCATTGAACGCCAAAAAGACCTGAAGATTGTTTATACGCCTATCCATGGAACTGGTATCAAATTGGTACCTCAGGTATTGGAGGCCTTTGGGTTCACCAACCTCACACTGGTTGATGAGCAAATCATACCCGATGGAAATTTCCCTACGGTCGTTTACCCCAATCCCGAAGAAAGTGAGGCCATGAGCCTGGGTTTGAAAAAGGCCCAATCCATCGATGCAGACATTCTTCTTGGTACTGATCCTGACGCAGACCGGGTTGGTGTAGGTGTAAAAGATAACCATGGCAATTGGGTATTGCTCAATGGAAATCAGACTGCTGTGCTTGCTTTCAACTACATGATTGAAGCCAGGCGTAAAAAAGGACTGGCTAGAGACAACGATATGGTAGTCAAAACCATTGTCACCACTGACTTGATTGACATTATATCAGCCAAGAATGAAATCAAATG